>JBBDNB010000057.1:127812-198396 GCA_040877935.1 Chitinophagales bacterium | reverse complement strand
ATTAATCAAAAAAGCGGCTTAATAAATTTAGTACCATTTTTTGTAGGAATTCCATGCTTTTTTGTACAAGGAGATAGACAGTGCCCAGTTTATGGCCTCGGGCATACTTGACCTCAGTCAAGATGGTGGCCCGGAGAACATCTACGTCATAGCAAATCCGGAATATAGTGATAATGAAGATGCGCTTACCCAAATTGCCCTGATGAACGGGACAATACAATTACAAGTTGATTCTGAGCAGGAGGATAAATTTACGCTCCTTCAAATGACAAGGGACAATGTCCTGTTGGGCTGCACCGATTTTGAAATGGACGGCAATAAATCATTCCTGGACATCAACAAGGAGTTTTTGGGATTGTCCTATGAAACTGATCTTTCATTTACAAGTGTCAATGCAGACTCGCAGAGTGTCAATATATCTTATATGGACAGCTTATCTTCAAGCGATCAAAACAGCCATGGGCTGACCTTAAGCAATGAAGGAATCGAGATGAGGAATGGCGATGCAACGGATTTGTACCAGGAAATCCTGTTCTCTATGGATAATGGCTGGGAATACAGGGGCAAGGACCAAAGCTCACAGACATTTACCATAAGGGACAGTTCTTTTTCTGACCTTTTCTACTTGAAAAACGATGGACAGGCCTATTTTGATGGGGATGTGGGCATCGGTACCAGCAGCCCCTCTGAAAAACTCCATGTCGATGGCAATATCCTCGCCAGTGGTTCCATAACGGAGAACTCCGATCGAAAGCTTAAGACCGATATCCAAACGCTGCAAAATGCACTTGCCAAGGTACTTAGCCTGCGTGGTGTAAGCTACAACTGGGAAGACCCTGAAAAGGACAACAATACACAGCTTGGCCTGATCGCCCAGGAAGTGGAAAAGGTCTATCCCGAACTGGTAAAGATGGACAAGGAGGGCAACAGACACCTGCGCTATACCGGCCTGATCGCACCGCTTATTGAAGCAATGAGGAGTTAAATGATGAAAAGGAGCAATTGAAAAATGAGAATGAAATTCTTCGCACCAAACTGGAAAGCCTGACAAACAACCAGGAAGGCCTAAAGGCGGAAATCGAGCTGATAAAGGAGCAGTTGTATTCAATCTCAGCTAATAAAAATTAATTCATAATTAAAAACTAATGCTATGAAAACTAAAATCTTGATTTTATTGATATCAATAGCTAATTCAGCTATTCTATATGCACAAATTCAAAACTTCACTGGGGATCAAGCAATCCAAGGTCAACTTTCAGTTGGGTCAATTAGTTTTGACTCTACGCAATTGAATGTCTCAAGCACTAACCAAGATATTATCCGACTTGAACGAAACCAAAGTGGAAGCGATAACAATACATTTAAGTTCAAAATCGGCAGTGTAGCTTATAGTGGGCAAAGCACAGTTCCGGGAAGTATCAATTTTATACTCGGAAATACAAACCCAGGTGATATGGTTTTTTCTACTGATGAGGATACAGTACAAATGGTTTTAAAGAATGGTGGTAATATTGGTATTGGTACAACTTCTCCTGAGGCTATGTTACATGTAAATGGAGGTGCAAAAATAAGTGGTGATTTAGAGCTTTCAGGTCAACTTAAAATTGACACTCTGGTTTCAGCAAGTGATACTTTTATTGCTGTAGAGGATTTAAATGTATTAAACCTTTTAAAAGTTGGCACCAGCTCTCTGTACCTTGGGAATCCTCCCGGGTCCAGTACTTCCAATCATATTTATTCTACAAATGGTGCTATGCTTATACAAGATGGGGATTTTTCCAATGAAGATGTAATCATTGCGGATAATAATGGAAATGTTGGAATTGGCATAGATTTACCACAAGCAAAACTACATGTAGATGGAGAAGCTTCAATTAATGAAAAAGTAGGTATTGGTACTTATTCCCAGCCTATAGAAAAGAAACTTCATGTTAGAACTTCTCGTTCGGGTGGTGGAGGTGGACAACAGCTGCTTTCAAGCGGAAGTGATGAAAATGGTATTCGTTTAGAGGACAGAATTGCGACTGGTATAGGTGATATTATAAGTGCTTGGGACTTAGAACCCATAGCCTCAGAAACTTCTGGTGAAAACAGTTTTAGGATCGGTATGCCAAATACACCTGTTATAACAATTTTGGAAAATAAAAATGTTGGTATTGGAACAACAGAACCTGAATTTCCACTTCATATAGAATTACCGGATGATGGTAATTTAAATGCAGTTCGTTTTGAAGGAAAACGTTCAACAAATGGAGGTCATGCTGTCCGTTTGGAGTTTGCTGCTCCAAACAGTCCTGCTCCAGTTGATGAATCTGATTTTCATATTGTAAATGCCAATACATATTCTTCAAGTGAGGGAAATAAATTAATTATTCGTTCAACTGATGATGGTGGAGTTACTGTTAAAGAGTTAATATCATTTAATCATAGTGGAGAAACTGGTATAGGAAATGTAACCCCCCAAGCTAAACTCCATGTGAGTGGTGGCGGAGTATTTGAGGGAAATTACGGACATATTTTACTGAAGTCCACAGGAGCTAATTCCAGTTGGTCTATACAATCCCACGCTGCCAACGGTGGTCTGCATTTCAGGCATGATAATGGCGGCTATGATTTTTGGGGTGATATAAAAATGCGCCTTTCAACTGATGGAACTTTGAAAGTTGGAGGGGGCATTGAGGCATGTGAAGTGGAAGTACAACTTGACGGTTGGTGCGATTATGTATTTGACGATAGTTATAATTTGATGGCTCTTGAAGATCTAGTTGGTTTTATTAAGAGTAATAAGCATTTGCCGGGAATTCCAAGCGAAAATGAACTTATGGAACAGGGCAGCTTAAAAGTAGGTAAAATGCAAAAATTACAAATGGTAAAAATTGAAGAACTTACTTTATACATCCTTGAACAGAACAAGAAAATTGAACAGCTAATGGCGAAAAATGAGGAAATGATGGGTGAGATTAACGAACTTAAAAGTAAAGTGAAATGAGATTACAACAAATATTCGCCTACAAACTTTTTATGGTATTGGGAATCTTACTTTTCACCAACTCCATGCTTAGAGCTGATAGTACATGGGTAAGTATAGATACCGTAAGTACAGGCAGTAATTTTGAGTTTTCAATGCCCTCCCAGCCAGATGTTTACGATACGCTTACCTTAAACATGTTTGCCTTAAAAGTAGATTCACTGCTTAGCCTTCAGGTATTTGAATACGACAGCACAGATTATAGTAGAGTTGACGGGCTTTTTGAAACAGCCCTTGAAGAAAGTCAGGGAGATACCCTAGAAGCTTTTAGCAAAAAAATACTTTTAACTTCAGATAGCGAATTATTGAGCATTAAGTCTGTTTCGCATAATGGTGGACAAATACAAGGGATAGAAATGGGCATTGATTATCAATCGGTTCCTTCTCCTGACTATATGTATTCTTTTATGCAAATCTTTAAATATGACGAGAAGATAGTCCTATTTATCATTACCGGCTTTGAAGCTGATGCTGACCGCTTAATGGACTTTAAGGACGACTTTTTCGACTCTATTGTTTTTTACTAAAATTATAATATTAATGAACATTAAATACATTATTATTATTACATTATCATTGTTTTGTTTTACAATAATGAACTCCTGCCAAAAAGGAAGCTGTCGAGGCAAGGTAGATGAACATTACACCTTTCCAGATGAAATGGAAAAATACTTTGGGGTGTTCCAACCTGATAATTATTGGATTTATTATAATCAGGACAGCAGTAAGAAGGACAGTATTTATATAAGTGATTTTGAAGAGAATATAAGAAGTTCGAATATTAAACCCGATTGTGTTTCATGGGATGAAAAAGATTTTGTACTTCACTCTGATCATTTAGTGCCCAATTACAAAGCACATGAAGTAGAATACACCTTTAACTGTTGCAATAGATGGAAAATTAATGTAGGAATGTCAGGCAGTACACCAATGCCTTTTCAGGTAGGTTGGCAAAGCATAAGCAATAATAATTTTGGATACAATTCTGACTCGTTAGACTCGCTATTTATAATAAATTCAAAAGAAATTAATAATACGGTTTATGTAGAAGTTTTATCTTACACAGCACAACGACCTCTACCAAATTTTTTTGAAGGAACCATTCTATTTGCACCTAATATTGGAATAATTCAGTTTTCCAGTGATATGGATACTTTTAAAATTTCAAAGCACAACCTATGAAATATTCATTAGTTATATTTTTATTATATTTTTTATGCTTGAATCATTCTTATGCTCAATATTGGGATGAATCTGAGTATTGCAATATAAATGTTAATGACCCAACATACCCAAATGCATGGAGGAAAAAGACTATTGATGCTACATTTAGGTATGAGCCTGGCGGTAGATGTAGCGGAGTGTTAATTAACAGAAATGTATCTGATGGAAACATAGGTTTTTACTTTATAACAGCTCGCCATTGCTTAGTAGGTGATGATTTAAACCAAGAATTTGATTTCTATTTTAATTATCAAAGCCCTGATGAAAACAACGGAAGTACACATCAGAGTAACGAAGGGCGTGATGAGGAACAAAGTGAAAGCTTATCAGATAATAAACACCAATATCATCACGAGTCTAAAATCAACGTAATTGGCATGTACACATGGGGTGATTTCGCTTTATGTGAAATAGAAACACCTTTGCCGCCACATTTTAACGTAAGCTACGCGGGCTGGAATCCAAATTTTTTAAACAATCCCGGTACAATTACTGGCTTTCCTGTTGACTATGTAGGAATCCATCACCCAATGGGCGATATCAAAAAAATATCAGGGACTACCCAATTGATCACTTTGAACCTGGGCATTAGTTCGGGCTGCTATACTGCTACCTCTTTTTTTGACGCTCTGTTCGGTACTTCTACACAAGTTATCTGCAACTATACAGACATTCCTTGGTATAATGTGATTTTATGGAATTACGGAACCACAGAACCAGGATCTTCAGGTTCAGGACTTTTTAATTCAATTAATAGGTTAATTGGGGCATTACACTTTGGTGCGGCAAGTTGCTCATTCAGTGCTTTAGATTCTTATGGTAAATTCCACGCCAATTACCATAATCAAGCTGTAAGAAATGTTTTAAACCCACCAAATGAAAGGATTATTAACTTAATTGGTATGCCCGGCAGAAAAATAACCTGCTATGATAACCTTACCCTGCCCGGTGGCGCTTCAAATGCAGATGGTTACTATTTCCCAGCAGAGCATTACCAGGATGAAAACAAAATAACACTCAGTGCCAATAATGATATTACGACCAATAAGAACATTACGGTATTTAATGGTGCGGATTATGAATTTACCGCTGGTAATTCTATTACCTTGGGGCCCGGTTTTAGGGTACATTCAGGGGCGAATTTCAGGGCTTCCATACAGGGCTGTCCCTCTCCAAAGAAAGGTGAAATGGACAATAAACAGCAGTTCATTGATAAACTCAGGGCCATCAAACTTCCGGAATACGAAAAACCAGAAGAGGAAAACAACAAAAAAGTTGAAACGGATTTTATCGTGATAAGGGCAGAGCCTAACCCTGCCAGCCAATCCATTAATTTGAAATTCGTGCTTGACACAAGGAAAAGCTTTGTCTATCAAATTTTTAATACCTATGGCCAATTAATGTTCAGCAGCAATGACAAAACCTACCAAAAGGGAATTTCTACCGAAACCCACAACATTAGCGATTGGGCAAACGGTATGTATATTGTGAAAGTGATAACAGATAAAAAAGCCTTTACCAAACAATTTGTGAAGATGGATAGCTATTGAACAGCAAAAACATTTTCCAAGATGTCGCATAATAGTGGACAAATACAAGGGATAGAAATGGGCATAGACTATCAATCTGTTCCATCTCCCGACTATATGTATTCTTTTATGCAAATATTTAAATATGACGAGAAGATAGTCCTATTTATCATTACCAGCTTTGAGGCTGATGCTGACCGCTTAATGGACTTTAAGGACGACTTTTTCGACTCAATTGTTTTTTACTAAAAACTAAATGATGAGATATAAATTCAACATACTATTTTACATCTTTTGCCTAATGACAGTAGTAATTTTAAATTCCTGCAACAAATGCAGGGGGGATATTGAACACTTTACCTTTCCTGAAGAAATGGAAAAATACTTTGGAGTATTCCAGCCAGGGAATTATTGGGTGTATTACAATCAGGACAGTTCTAAAAAAGACAGCATGTATATAAGTGACTTTGAAGAAAAGAAAGTGACAGTTAACGAAGAACTGCCTCCTAAATCAGATTGTCATTCCTATAACGAAAAACACTTTAAGCTACATACTCAATATTTGACCCGCGGTTATAATGTACATGAAGTTAAATACACTTTTTACTGTTGTGATAGATGGACTTTTGACACAAATATTTCAGGCCAAGCACCTAGGCCATTTGAGATAATAGCTAAAAAAACAAGCAATAACTCTTATGTCTTTAATAGCTCCATGGATACAATTTCATCGCTAACTATTAACAATACCGAGTTCAATGACGTACTGCGCTATTCGGCAAAATATCCATTTCATACACAAAACATTGAGAGCTTAGTTTTTTTTGCTCCGAATATAGGAATAGTGCAGTACTTTAATGGTTTAGATACTTTTAAAATTTCAAAATATTCGCTATGAGAACTATTGAAATATCATTTTTATTAATATTATTTTACTCATTTAGTTCTAAAGCACAGTGGGATCAATCCAAACATTGTAATATTAATGTAAATGATCCAGCCTATAATAATGAATGGAGAAAGAAATCCATTGATGCAACTTTCAGGTATATTACTTCTAGTGGAGCTGGTTGTAGTGGGACGCTAATAAACCGTAATGTCTCCGATGAAAATATAGGTTATTACTTTATAACAGCAAGACATTGTCTCACTGGAGAAGATCTTACTAACTCAAGATTTTATTTCAATTATCAAAGTCCTGACGAATACAGCAGTAGTACCGCGCAAAGTAACAAAGGAGTTTATCCAGGTCAAAGTGTAAGTCTTTATCCAACTTTTGAAAGACGTGAATATCACCATCAATCAAATATCAACCTGATAGCCTGGTACGGCTGGGGAGATTTTGCTTTATGTGAAATCGCAACGCCATTACCTCCGCACTTTAATGTTAGCTATGCAGGTTGGAATCCTAATATATTGTATAACCCCGGCACTTTTCCTGGCGGTAATGGAGATTATGTGGGCATTCATCATCCCCGTGGGGACATTAAGAAAATATCCGGAACAGATCAGGTCATTACTTTAGGTATGGAAGCGGGGTGTTATACCGCTGCAAATTTATTTGACGCAATATTTGGGACAAATACTCAGGCTCTTTGCATTCATACTGATGTACCTTATATGAATGTTCCTGGAGCATGGGAATATGGTATGCTTGAAGATGGTTCATCAGGCTCAGGTCTTTATAACTCTGACAATCGTATGATTGGTATGCTTTCTGGTTGGGATACACCTAATTGTCCTGTAACCTGGTTTGCTACCTATGGAAAATTTTATGCCAATTATCATACTCCTACGGTAAGGAGTACTTTAAACCCTTCTAATGAACGTAGCGTGAATATTTTTGGAATGCCCGGCAAAAAAATAACCTGCTATGATAACCTTACCCTGCCCGGTGGCGCTGCCAATGCAGATGGCTATTATTTCCCGGCAGAACATTATCAGGATGAAAATAAAATAACACTCAGTGCCAATAATGATATTACGACCAATAAGAACATCACGGTATTTAATGGTGCGGACTATGAATTTACCGCTGGTAATTCTATTACTTTGGGACCTGGATTTAGAGTACAACCAGGAGCAAATTTTAAGGCCTCCATACAGGGCTGCCCCTCGCCAAAGAAAGGTGAAATGGACAATAAACAGCAGTTCATTGATAAACTCAGGGCCATCAAACTTCCGGAATACGAAAAACCAGAAGAGGAAAACAACAAAAAAGTTGAAACGGATTTTATCGTGATAAGGGCAGAGCCTAACCCTGCCAGCCAATCCATTAATTTGAAATTCGTGCTTGACACAAGGAAAAGCTTTGTCTATCAAATTTTTAATACCTATGGCCAATTAATGTTCAGCAGCAATGACAAAACCTACCAAAAGGGAATTTCTACCGAAACCCACAACATTAGCGATTGGGCAAACGGTATGTATATTGTGAAAGTGATAACAGATAAAAAAGCCTTTACCAAACAATTTGTGAAGATGGATAGCTATTGAACAGCAAAAACATCATCCATACCAAACAAAGCCCCATCAATACCAGCGAGCTTTCACAGGGCATTTATTTCTATCAGGCGGAAATGATTGGTGGTGAAGTGGTGCGAGGTAAGTTTGTGAAGCGATGAGTTTAACTTTTCCAAAGCCTCAAAAACGCTGACAGGGTTCGAACCTGCTTGCCCTACCTATGTCGGCAGGCGTTTAAGGTAGGATCCTGTCAGCGTTTAGCTTTGAACACCAAAACCTTGCACGTTATAAAAAACCTACAATATTTACATATATGGGCTAACAAAATATTAAATTCATTGCATGATAAACACTGTGCTACTGAAAAGCACATTTGGACTGCACACAATGCCGGTGTTTACACTTGAGCTATCTTTGGGTTTATTGTGGAGTAAAGTATTAACAACCGTATTATTTTAATTTTACAATGAACAACATTAAATTAACGGTTGATGAAACCTGTCAACTATGAAAAATAAAGAGGACATCATAAAAGGCTTCAAAGCAGTGGATTTCATGAGAAAAGTCAGGGATAAAATCAGCCGGGATATTAAAGACATGAGTTTTGAGGAAATGAAAAAATATTTCGAAGAAAGAAAACTCAAATTAAAATCAAAATAGAGACAAACGGATGAACTTAAAAGAAAAAAAAGCAATCGTAAGTGGAAGCAGTAAGGGAATTGGAGCTGAAACAGTTAAGCTACTGATTTCAAAAGGCTGTAAGGTAGTAGGCTGGAGCCGCACCGGCTCAGGATTCACCAATGAAAACTACCGGGAGTTCAATCTCGATATCAGCGATGAAGAAGCTGTGGATGCAGCCTACAAAAAGAGTTTGGATTTTCTGGGAGGCATTGACATTGTAATCAACAATGCCGGCTTTGGACATTTTGCCAAAACCGATGAATGCAATTCGGATACCTGGCGGAAAATGTTTGATGTGAATGTCAATGGACTGTTCTACCTCACCAAAAGAGCTCTGAAAGACATGAAAAAAGCCCAGCACGGTCACTTTATCAATGTATCGTCCATTGCCGGGACAACAGGTATAGAGCAAGCTGCCGGTTATTGTGGTACCAAACACGCTGTGCGCGGGATTTCCCATTCGCTTTACAAGGAAGTGAAAAAAGACAATATCAAGGTCACTTGTGTGTATCCCGGTTCGGTCAATACCCATTTTTTCGATGAAGTGGAGGGCACCAAAGCCAATGACACCATGCTACATGCTGATGACGTTGCAAAACTCTTTATTCAATTGCTCGAATCTCCCGATAATTTCAATACTTTAGATGTGGAGATTCGTCCGATGAATCCCGTATATTCATAAAATAAAACAGCTTTTATGAGAAAGATAAAATTTCGTGAAGCTTTGAATGAAGCCATGACGGAGGAAATGCGCAGAGATGAGCGCGTTTTTTTAATGGGAGAAGAAGTAGCGGAATACGATGGCGCATATAAGGTAAGCCAGGGCATGTTGAAAGAATTCGGCCCGAAACGGGTGATCGACACCCCTATTTCAGAACTTGGTTTTGCAGGCATCGGAGTAGGTGCAGCTATGAACGGCACCCGTCCCATCATTGAATTTATGACCTGGAATTTTGCAGTTTTGGCATTCGACCAGGTAGTGAATTCTGCCGCGAAAATCCTGAGCATGTCGGGCGGACAATTTGCTGCGCCAATGGTATTCAGAGGTCCTTCAGGCACAGCAGGACAACTTGGCGCACAGCATTCGCAATCTTTTGAAAGCTGGATAGCCAATGTTCCGGGATTGAAAGTCATTTCCCCTTCCAACCCATACGATGCAAAAGGTTTGCTAAAATCTGCCATCAGAGATGAAGACCCGGTTTGCTTTTTCGAGTCAGAGCTGATGTATTCCGATGAAGGAGAAGTACCTGAAGACGAATACCTGATTCCAATTGGTAAAGCAGACGTGAAAATTGAAGGATCGGATGTGACAATCATCTCCTTTAACAAATCCATGAAAATAGCGGTGAAAGCTGCGCAGGAATTGAAAAAAGAAGGCTACAGTGCAGAAGTCATCGATCTGATGACCATCAGACCGCTGGATATTGATACCATCATCAAATCGGTAAAAAAGACCAACCGCCTGGTGATTGTTGAAGAGGCCTGGCCTTTTTCCAATGTATCTACAGAAATTGCCTTCCGCATACAAAATGAAGCCTTTGATTATCTTGATGCACCCATTCGCAGAATCAATACTGCTGATGTTTCTATGCAATATGCTCCTACTTTGGTAGAGGAATTTATGCCCAATGTAGAACGCACTGTAAAAGCTGCTTTGGATGTATTGTATGTAAAAGCATAGAGCTTTAGGATACAATATCATTTTAGGATTTATGGGGTTGATAAGTGTTTGTTTAGTAACATTTATTTATATTTGATACTTTATGCTATTCAAAACTCAATCATTGAAGTTTGCAAAGCGATAGATGAATATCAGAATTACGTATCCAAAGAATGGTATGGAAAAAAATTCATTCAATTATCGGACTCTACTAAATTTTATCTCAATAAAAAAATTGGAACGAGAATTTCATTTCAGTATCATTACGAAATACATCCTCCACCTCCAAAAAAATACCCCAATCCAAAACATTAAAAAATGGCAAACTACATAGATGGCTTTGTTTTTCCCATTCCTCGAATATATTTGAGCGAATACAAAAAGGCAGCTGAAAAAGTAGCTGAAATTTGGAAAAAGTATGGTGCTATTGCTTATTTCGAATTCGTTGGCGATGATCTGTCTTTAGAAGGCACGAAATCCTTTACAGAAACTATAGATGCAAAGGAAGAAGAGGAAATTGTATTTGGTTGGGTTGTTTTTCCTTCAAAAGAGATACGTGATTCAGCCAACAAAAAAGTTGCGGCAGACCCAAGAATGAAAGAACTAATCGCACCCCTGACAGACCATAAATTAATCTTTGACGCCAGCAGAATGGTCTATGGAGGCTTCAAGCCGCTTGTTCAATCTGAATAGCAGAGACCATTACTGCGCTACAATCCTTCCAACTTGGCTTTCCTTGCTATTTAGATTAATCCGGTAAATGTATATCCCACTTTTTAGAACCTTTATGCCCAATGTAGTACGCACTGTAAAAGCTGCTTTGGATGTATTGTATGCCAATGCATAAAGTGTTATATTTCGCTGTTCACCAGCTTACAGACCTATGTTTATTGTTTTAATCCTGTTACTCGCAACATCGCTACATGCCCAGGACAATCTTTTTCAAAAAGAATTATACGGCAAAGCAGTAGCTGAATACGAGAAAGGAGAGCTCAAGAAGGCACTTCGTTATTTCAACGAATACATTGACCTGGGTGGCAACGAAAGCGATGCCTATTTCTACAGAGGACAAACCCGTCAATATTTGGAAGACTATCGTGGTGCCGTAGCAGATTTCGACAAATTGATTGAGCTGGATGAAGCAGATGAACAGGTTTTATACCTCAAAGCCAATGCGCTGTTTGAAATGAATTTCTTTAATGAAGCGCTCAAGTCAGTCAACAATGCCATCAACCTGGATTCAACATACAGTGACGCCCGATTTCTTCGGGCTACTATATTCTATGTGCAGGACCATTGCCCCCTGGCCGAAAAAGACCTCTACTGGCTACTGAAAAATGATGTGGAATTATCCGCTCTCGCTTTCTATTATCTCGGAAAATGCGCACGGGAATCAGAAAACTATAGTGCTGCAAAAGATTTTTTTATTATGATAGTAGAACTGGATCCTGAAAATTCAGAAATTTGGTATGAACTGGGTTATGTACAGGTAGATTTAGAAGAATACAAAAATGCAATAAGCTCTTTTGACCGCGCTCTGGAACTTGACAGCAACTTTGCAAAATGTTATCACGAAAGAGGCCTGGCGCAATATTTTTTGCGCAATACAAACAAGGCCTGCTCCGACTGGCAAAAAGCCAAAGACCTGGGCTCCGACCTTGCTGCTGAAAAAATTGAGGAGTATTGTGGTGCGGATGAAGATGAGTGATTGTTTGGAATAAGTTGGGGGAAACACAGAAAAGAAAAACCCAACACACTGAACAACAGTATATTGGGTTTTTAATTGGTGGAGATACGGGGAGTCGAACCCCGGACCTCTTGACTGCCAGTCAAACGCTCTAGCCAACTGAGCTATATCCCCATCATTTAAGCGAGCTCAAAATTAAGCATTATTTTCATTTCGCTGAACTTCCTGCTGAATAATTTCAGAATCCACTCTAAGAATGATCCATAGCATACATTCAATTTATTCACCTCTGTTTTTGAATCATATTTCATTCATTAAATCTTTTTATAGCTTTTTACGTATTATTTATCATTCATTTTAACTAACTTAGCAAAAATTATTTAGTATGAAATTTCATTCATTAATTTCTTATATTTATATTTATGACTGATATATCAAACATTAATTGGCCGGCATTAAGCGACAAAGCAATTGCCAAACAGATTGGTCATTTTATCAAAACACAGCGCCTGGAACAAAACAAAACCCAAAACCAGATAGCAAAAGCAGCTGGTATAAGCCGTTCTACCTTAAGCCTCCTGGAACGCGGGCAAACGGTTACGCTGGCTTCTTTCATTCAGGTTTTACGCGTATTAGACAAGCTTCATTTGTTCAAAATATTTGAAACAGAAGAAAAAATCAGTCCACTGGCACTGGCCAAAATGCAAAAACAGAAGCGGCAGCGCGCACGCCCTTCCAATAAAAATAAAAAACCAGAAAGTGATTGGTAAACAACATCGGGGCAAGCCTCGGAGCACCCGCCTGCTTAGTCGGGCAGGTTTAAATCTCGATTATCGAGTAAATTATGGAAACTGCATTTGTAAAAATATGGGGGCAAACAGTCGGGGCAGTGGCCTGGGATGGAAATACCGAAATAGCCAGTTTCGAATACGACCCGGGGTTTGTCGCTTTCAATAGGGAGCTGGCGCCTTTAAAAATGCCCTTGCAACGGGGTGAGATATACAGCTTCCCGGAATTGAGAGAGAAAAAAGGTTCGGGACTCAATACCTTCAGGGGACTGCCCGGGTTGCTGGCAGATTCCTTGCCCGATAAATACGGCAACCAGTTGATCAATGTATGGCTGGCACAAAACGGTCGCCCGGAAAACAGCATGAACCCGGTTGAAATGCTCTGTTTTATCGGAAAAAGAGGCATGGGCGCCCTGGAATTTGAACCGGCAAAATTCAACGAACAGAAAGGAAGCTTTAGCCTTGAAATAAGCAGCCTGATTGATATTGCACAGAAAATGCTTTCCCAAAAAAAGGATTTCAGTACCAACTTACAAAAAGATGAGGAAGCAGCGCTGAAAGCTATTTTAAAGATCGGAACTTCTGCCGGTGGAGCAAGACCCAAAGCATTGATCGCTTACAATGAAAAAACAGGAGTGGTCAGATCAGAACAAACAAAAGTCCCTAAGGGGTTTGAACACTGGCTCTTAAAATTGGATGGAGTAAGTGATGTACAATTGGGCGCCAGTCATGGCTATGGACGGGTAGAAATGGCATATTACCTGATGGCCGTGGATTGTGGGATTGACATGATGCCTTCCCGGCTATTGGAAGAAAACAACCGTACACATTTTATGACCAAAAGATTCGATCGTGAAGCTGGCAACATTAAACACCATATCCAAACCTGGTGTGCCCTGAAACATTTTGACTACAACGATGTGGGCAGCTTTAGCTATGAGCAACTTTTCCAGACCATGCGGGAATTGCGCCTGACTTACCCCGAAGCAGAGCAGATGTTCCAAAGGATGGTTTTCAATGTATTGGCCAGAAACTGCGATGACCATACCAAGAATTTTGCCTTTCGATTGAAAAAAGACGATGAATGGAGACTGGCTCCGGCCTATGACCTTTGCCACGCTTATCGCCCGGGAAGCGAGTGGGTAAACCAGCACGCCCTGAGCATCAATGGAAAAAGAAAAAACATTACCCGGGATGACTTGCTGAAACTTGCTGAAGCCATGAATATCAAAAAGGCCAAGCAGGTTATTGACCAAATCAATGAGGTAGTCAAAAATTGGAATACATATGCAGAAGAGATAAAAGTAAAAACAGAATTACGCGATGCCATTGAAAAGACTTTGGTTCATTTGTAGTCAAATATGATAAAACCCGGGACTACACATTATTTTCATTTCGCTGAACTTCTTGCTGAATAATTTCGGCAGCACGGACAGAAGCACCTGTTCCACCCAGTTTTTTTCTAAGCTCAGCATATTTTTCCTTGAATCTATCTCTGTTCCCCTCTTTAAGCAATTTCTCAAAAGCCAGCTTTAGATTTCCTTCATCGAGCTCCTCCTGTATCAGCTCTTGCAAAACAGGTTCGTCCATCACGATATTTACCAGCGAAATATAGTCCACATTCACCACATAGCTCCCTATCAGGTAATTCAACCAACCGCCTTTATAGGCCACTACTTGTGGTACATCCAGCAAAGCTGTTTCAAGGGTGGCTGTTCCGCTTGTTACAATAGCTGCATAGGCGATATTCAACAAGCTATAGGTTTCATCTATTACTATTTTAACAGTACTGTCTCCAGTAATTTCCCTGTAAAAAGATTCACCGTGCTGCGACAAACCGGCAACCGCAAATTGGTATTGGGGAAATTGATTTGACAGCGATACAAATACCGGCAGCATGCTTTGAATTTCTCCAGTTCTGCTACCTGGCAATAGAGCAATTAGGGGTCTTTCATCAAGCCTATAATCCTTGTGCATGTTTTTGTTAAATGGAAATTGTTCCATCGCATCGAGCAGGGGATGTCCCACAAAATCCACATCCATACCATATTGGGCATAAAAATCTTTTTCAAAAGGCAGAATCACCAACATGCGATCTACCACTTTCTGGATTTTCTTAACCCGCGATGCATGCCAGGCCCATACCTGAGGGGAAATGTAGTAAATTACTTTTATGCCTTGTTCCTTCAGGAAAGAAGCAATGCGCAGGTTAAATCCAGGGTAATCAACCAGAATCACCGTATCGGGCTGGAAATCAAGAATATCCTGTTTGCAGAGCTTTATATTTCGCAAAATGGTTCTGAGGTGTTTCAACACTTCCCAAAACCCTATAAACGCCAGCTCTTTGTAATGTTTGACCAATTGCAATCCTTCTGTCTGCATACGTTCCCCGCCAAAGCCCCTGAACGATGCCTCAGCATCATTCCTTTTAATGGACTTCATCAGGTTGGATGCGTGCAAATCGCCCGAAGCCTCTCCTGCAATGAGATAATATTTCATAAATCATGGCTTTAATTACCTAGAAAATCATCCCAAAAAAAGATCACAAGGACAATGACCAAAACAAATGTGGCTGTAAGCACACCTTGTAGGGCATGATCTTTTCCCGCTTTTTTAAACACATTAAAAGGGATCAGGTTACAGCAAACAGCAAGAATGGCTATAAATTTATCACTGAAGCCACCTCGCACCTGAAATTCGGTCAAAAACCTAGGGTTGATTCCAAATGCACTTTCCACCCATCCGAAATCCAGTTCTACCAAAAAAAGATTCAATTCACGGATCAATACAAAAAGCAATACCGGAAAAAGAAAACCGTAAAGTAGCCCCACTCCTATTTTATCCTGCCTAAGCATCGAGTTTCCATTTATTGTTTAAGTCAGCAATGGCATGATGTGCAGTTAAATCAAACTGCACCGGCACAACAGACACGTAGTTATTGCGCAGTGCCCATTCATCGGTATCTTCTCCACGATCAAAATTGACAAATTCACCCGAGAGCCAATAATATTTTTTATTGCGGGTATCAATACGCTCATCATATTCTTCCTGCCACTTGGCATTGGCCTGACGACAAATTTTGTAGCCTTTAAAGTTTTCAAGGCTCACTCTCGGGACATTTACATTGAGCAATGTCCCGGTGGGCATCCCTTTTTCCAGCAATTCTTTGGAAACAGTAGCAGCCACTTCTTTAGAAAGCGAAAAATCTGCATGGTAATTGTAATCGCAAAGCGAAAATCCTACAGCTGGAATCCCTTCGATAGCCGCTTCCATAGCGGCAGACATTGTACCTGAATAAATTACATTGATGGATGAATTGGATCCATGATTGATGCCCGATACACAGAGGTCGGGATTTTTATGCAGCAATTTATCCTTTGCCAGTTTTACACAATCAACCGGGGTGCCGGAGCAGGAATATGCTTCTATTCCATCAAAAATATCCACCTTTTCCAGTCGAAGCGGGTTTTCGATGGTAATGGCATGTCCCATTCCAGATTGCGGTTTGTCAGGTGCCACAACAAGAATATTGCCCAGCCCCTTTACTGCTTCAACAAGTGCTTTGATGCCCGGTGAAGTAATGCCATCATCATTGGTGACCAATATTGTCGGTTTCATAATTCAAACTTTAAAACAGCAGCAAAACTACGGTAAAAATGGCGACTCCACTTAAAAAGAAAAGAAAAGTATAGGGCAAAATGTCCCGGGCTTCCAATCCTGTAATAGCCAAAAGCGGCAAAGCCCAAAAGGGTTGCAGCATATTTGTCACCTGATCGCCATAGGCCAGTGCCATTACTGTTTTAGAAAAAGGCACCCCCAATTCCCTGGCAGCTTCCATAAGCACAGGCCCCTGTATGATCCATTGCCCGCCACCACTTGGAACAAAAATATTGACTACCCCAGCACTGATAAAAGTAAAAATCGGAAAAGTATATGGCGTAGAAACTGCTATCATATGCTGTGAAAACAGATCGATCAAACCGGAGTGTTGTATCATCCCCATAATCCCAGCATAAATAGGGAATTGCAAAAGTATTCCAGTAGCTCCACTCATAGCCTCTTCGGTAGCTGCTATAAATTTTTGAATGCTGCCATGTAGAAATAGAGCCAGACCAAAGAGCAGAAAATTGATGTAGTTTAAATTGAGAAATGAAAGCGCAGGCCCTTCTGATTTTATGGCAGATAAAACAGCAAGTATCAATATGATTAGGCCAAAGAAATAAGCCGGCCATGAGCTGCTATCCAAACGCTCTGCTCCCAGACCTTTAGAAAGTTTTATTTTCTTGCGCTGTACTTTGGGCAGATAAAATTTATCGACTTTAAATTTCCCAGCCATAAATGCTGCTAAGAGCGGTAAACACACAAGTGTAATTGCCACAACAGACAGGTTCATTTTACTCGTAAGTGTTTCGCTTACTGGAATTGCTCCTGTCAATTCAAAAAGATTGTGGCCACTTTCAGCCAATGCAAGAGGAGCAGAACCACTAAAACCACCATGCCAGATCATTAAACCGGTATAGGAACAAGCTGCTATCAAAGGGTAATTCAGCAATATTTTATTCTTTTTGGCAAATTCACCTACCTGACGGGCTAAAATTGCACCAAAGATCAAACCCAAACCCCAGTTTAAATAAGCCATTGCCATGGCAAAAAATGTAACCAGTATTGCTGCTCGGATATTGGTAGAACAAAAGGGAACGATTACTGCAATAATGCGCTCAAAAAAGGGTGTTTTGGCCAGATTGTGCCCGAGCACCAATATCAGCATCATTTGCATACTGAATTTCAGGAAATCCCAAAAGCCAATTTGCCAGAATTCCAAAACCTCTATTGAATAAGCAGCTGTATTTTTTTCATTGGTAAGAAAATAGGCCAATAAAAAGGTAAGCACTGACAGGAGTAGTGCTATGGTAAATGGGCTGGGCAAAAACCATTTTACTTTTTCAATAATACCTGCTGATTGCATACTTAAGATTTATCATAAAAATATAAAAATGGGATACAGTAAACTGCATCCCATTTTAATCAGATTATTCTCGCAATCAGACTATTTAACGGTCTTGATCACTTTAAATGTCCTGGATTGTTCAGCACTGGAAATCGTAACAAAGTACATTCCTTCAGCCAACTGATTTCCGGTATTCAGTTCAAAAGTATTTTTACCAAACTGAACAACTTTATCCTCTACCCATATCTGTCTTCCACTAATATCCATCATGCTTAGCAAGACTTTGGTTTCTTTATCAGAATTGAAAGTCATTACCAAACGGTCTGTAAATGGATTTGGCATCAACTGAACCTGGTTGAGGAAGTCAATCTCATCAATGCCGGGACAAGGATCAACAAAGATGTCCATTGAAGTACTGTTCACACAACCATTGGTAGCCTGGTAGGTGAAGGTAACTGTAGTTGTGTTTCCTGCACCAACTGCATCCAAATCAAGTGTGGTACCGCTTACTCCATTTCCTGAGAAGTTTCCACCGGGAGGAGAAGCTACCAACTGAACATTTCCTGAACCTGCACAATAACTTGAATCAACCTGTACAAAGCGAACAATAGGCAATTCAAGCACTTCAACATCAACAAATGCTACATCAGTACAGCCATTGCCATCCGTTACGGTAACACTATAAGTTGTATCCATAGATGGTGAAACAGAGGTGTTTTCCGTCATATCGCCATTGCTCCATTGGTAACCTGTAACTGTGCCTCCACTTGCCGTAAGGGTAACTGAAGAACCTTCACAAACATTGGTATCCGCTCCGGCACTCGCAACTGGTAATGGATTTACCATTACCTCAACGGTATCAGAAGCAAAGCAGCCATTGGTATCGGTAACCAATACACCATATTCTGTAGCTACAGAAGGGCTTTCTGTAATAGAAGCCGTCATATCTCCAGTACTCCACATATAATCCGTTCCGCCACTTGCTGTGAGAGTCACACTGTCACCATCACAAATCACTTCATCCTGTCCTGCATCGGCAGGTGGCAATGCATTTACAACAACTTCTACCGTATCAGATGCTGAACAGCTGTTGTTATCTGTTACCTCTACGCTGTATTGGGTATCCATTGTTGGAGAAACTGTAATGCTTGCAGTTTGATCACTTGTACTCCACAAGAAATCGGTACCCCCACTTGCCATAAGCGTAGTCGAGTCACCCAAACAGATGCTTACATCTGATCCTGCATCTGCTGGAGGCAATGGATTTACTAGTACTGTGACGGTATCTGAAGCAGAGCAACCATTTACATTTTCAGTACCCGTTACTACAAAATCCGAAGTAGCAGTAGGATTAACCGTAATGCTTGCTGTTTGCTCAGATGTACTCCACAAATAAGTATCAGCACCACTTGCTGTAAGCGTAGCAGAATCACCCAAACAAATGGTATCGTTCATTCCGGCATCTACAACTGGTAATGGATTTACCACTACCGTAGCAGTGTCAGTATCAGAACATGCATTGGCATCTGTAACCGTTACATAGTAATCTGTAGTAGCCATTGGTGAAACTGTTGTACTGGCTGTCATGTCCGATGTACTCCATGCATAATCCACACCACCACTTGCAGTTAAAGTGCTTGATTCTCCCAAACAAATGGTATCATTTGATCCCGCATCAGCAGGAGGGAGTGGATTGACCGTAACAATTGAAGTATCCGTACCAGTACATCCAACCAATGGATCAGTAACTGTCACGTAGTAAATATCACTTGTTGTCACACTGATAGTTTGTGTGGTATCACCTGTACTCCACATAAAGTCACGACCTGGATTATTGGCATCCAAGACCTGTGTATCCCCTTCACAGATATCATAATCCATCAAACCAATTGGAATGTCCGTTACTAATGTAACCTGGGATGTATCAGTAATGCTACATCCGGCAGGAGTCGTAATCGTTACAGTATATAACGAGTCAGCATCGGTAGCCACAATGGTTTGGGTACTTTCTCCTGTACTCCAACTATAAGTACTTCCGGGGTTGCCAGCATCCAATGTAATCGTTGATCCACTACATACCGAACGGTCAGTCAAAACACTATTGGGAAGCGAATCAACAACTACCGTAACCGTATCCGAATCAACACAGTTATTGGTATCGGTAAATGTCACTATGTAATCAGTAGTAACAGTTGGTGCCACATCTACACTTGCTGTTGAGGCTCCTCCCGGACTCCAGGAATATGTCCCCACAGCAGATGTTGCAACCGCAGTCAGCGTAGTGGTATCCCCTGCACAAATGGTATCGTTCATTCCGGCATCAACCGTAGAGCAAATATAAGACAGATCGATTTCGAAATCATCAAACGCTAATCTAAACTGATTTGCATCACTATAACCGTGGAAACCAATATAATAAGAACCGGTGTTTGGTGGAGTAAAGGAAACTGTTACAGTTTGATAAACACCATTGTATTGTACATTGGCATCATCAAACAACTGTGTTGTCATATCTCCTGATGTTTGACCTGTTCCGTAGTGAACCTTTAATTTTTCAGTGTAAAAAGAGCTGTTATTGGTATATGCAAAACTCAAATCATAAGACTGACCACCAGTAAGGATAAGCTCTGGAGAAAATATCCAGTCGTTCATGGCCTGACTGCCATTCCATCTTATTGCAATTGAGTTTGGTGAAGAATTGGGACTTGGTAAAGTACCTGAATAAGTCTCCCATTCATAAGCGTCACCATTGGTATTTTCTACAATCCAACCACATGGAATATCAGGTGAAGTAACACCGTCAAAGTTCTCAGTATATGGGTAGGAAGAAATCACCGGTGCCACACATAATGTAGTAATTGAAACTGGGCCAGTAACAAAACTTGTGTCTCCAGGGTTTGTGCCACATACCTGTGTTACATAGATGTCGTAATCAGTAGCTGAAGTCAGACCCGAAATAACAGCAAATGTATCTGTAGTGGAAATTAGGTTTCCTTGACCTAAGGTAAACCCTAAAGTATCATATTCAACTATAAATGAAGCTGCACCACTTGCAGATGTCCAACTTACAGTCGCATCCGTAGCATTAACATCTTCAACAGTAAGGTCGGTAACTGCGGCACAACTCGGTGCTTCACGAATCCATACATCATCAATAGCATAATCTGAAAAAGAGCCCCCTTTGATACCATTAAATCGTACGTTAACCGTAGCACCTGCATAGGCACTTAGATTCAATGTGCGTATTAACCAAGGATCTGTGCTACTGCTTTGCTGAGCCCCGGTAATAGCATCAATCTGCACCCAGCCTAGTCCATCATTAATTTCAACCCAGAAACTATCGGTTCCGCTTCCGTATATGTGGTAGGCAAATAACAATTCGGGTGTAGTTAAAGGGCTTAAATCAATTGGAGGAGTGGTTATTGTAGCAATAGCACCAGTGCTGCCATTTGAACCTTCAGCAAATACATATTTTCCACTTCCTGTGGTATTATCAGAAGATGGACCCGTACTGCTACTCCCTGTTGTTCCAGTTCTGGTTCCCCAGAAGTAATCGGAACTGGTAGCTGGATTTCTCGACCAACAAGGATCTATTGCATCACCCGTGTTGCTAAACCCTGTTCCGGAAACCCAACTTGATCCTTCAAAATCTTCCTGATAGGGAGCTAACACAGCTGCACACTGAGTAGTAAATGCAACAGGACCTGAAGCCGTACTTGTATCGCCAGGGTTTGCACTACATGCCTGTGTAACATAAAACTCATAAGCAGTGTTTTCATTAAGTCCACTCAAATTCACAAATGTATCTGTTGGAGTCATGATATTTCCATTACCAGGCGTAAATCCGGCTGTATCGTATTCAACTATAAAAGAAGCTGCTCCGGTTGCAGATGTCCAGTAAATCGTTGCTTCACTTTCTGTGATGCCCTGGCTTGATAAAGCTGTAGGAGCAAAACAAGACGGGATTTCCTCATAAACAAAATTATCAATATAAGTATCACTGAACGCATTCGGTTCTATTTGCATGAATGCAATATGTGCTGTACCTCCTATATAAGTATCAAAATTGACAGTAAATTCTGCCCAGGTTCCATCCAGTAACTCACTATTTAAAATAGTATCATATGGCATGAAGGTGCTTAGGTCATTGGCATCCGTCATTGTTCCGATAAACAGATCACCGGCATGATCATCTCTCTGAGCATAAAAACGAATACGTTTATCCTGAGCTCCTAAATCACTAAATGCGGGGGATACCAATACAACCGTATCACCAACATCATCAGTTGTAATCTCTATAAAGTTGGGCTCAGATATTGGGTCAGAAGGTGCTCCTGAATTATTTGCAGCATCTACTTCTAATGTCGCTGTTCCTGAAGCATCCACCACTATACCTGTCCAACAATCCGGTAAAGGACCGTTATCCGGTATAACCACTCCAGCAATGGAATCAAAATTCTCACTATAAGGAGCTGTAAATGCATTACATGATGTAGTAAAAGTAGCAGGCCCAACCTGTAAACTAGTATCTCCCGGATTCGTACCACAGGCCTGGGTTACATAAAAATCATATTCTGTATTAGACATTAATCCAGTTAAGTTGGAAAAAGTATCTGTAGGTGTGATAAAATTACCATCACCCGGAGTAAAACCTGCTGTATCGTATTCTAAGATATAAGAAACTGCACCAGAGGTTCCAGTCCAAGAAACTGTCGCACTATTTTCAGTAATATCCTGACTAGACAATGCTGTTGGGACATTACATGAAGGTGTTTCTCTTATCCAAAAATCATCTATGGCGTAATCACAGCTCGTGCCGCCTTTTCTGGCTGTAAAGCGAACATTTACAGTAGCTCCTGCAAAGGCACTCAAATCCAACTCACGAATCAACCATGGTTCGGGATTGTCTGCCTGTTGTTCACCTATTATTGTGTCAATGAATACATATCCGTTTCCATCATCAACTGACACTAAGAAAGTATCAATAGTTGCTCCATAAAAGTGATACGCATACAACAATTGAGGTACAGTCAAAGGGCTTAAATCAATCTGAGGACTGGTAAAAGTTGCTATATCTCCTGTAGAACCATTGGATGATTCTGTGAAAACATAATTACCGATACCTGTTGTGTTATCACCATCAGGCCCAGTTGAAAAGCTAGTACCTGTTGTTCCTTCACCAACTCCCCAATAATAGTCTGGGCTTAAAGGTGGATTACTTGTCCAACAAGGGTCTATTTCGCTTCCGGCATTATTAAAGCCTGAACCAGCAACCCATACAGCACCGTCAAAATTCTCAAAGAATGGAGCCAGTTCCACACCACAAGCAGTCCTAAAGCTTTCAGGTCCTACAACAAAACTGGTATCTCCCGGATTTGCACCACATACCTGGGTGACATAAAACTCGTAATCTGTACTGGCACTTAAGCCTGTTAGGTTTACGAATGTATCGGTAGGGGTCAAAACATTGCCATCACCGGGCGTAAAGCCTGCAGTATCATACTCTACAATAAATGAGGCAGCACCTGGAGATGCCGTCCAAAACAATGTGGCTTCCGTTTCTGTAATATCCTGAGCCGCAAGGCTTGATGGCACAATACAGGAAGGAGTCTCCCGAATCCAAATATCATCCAGGGCATAATCTGCATTAAAGCTGGTTCCCCTTATGGCACTAAAGCGAACTTGTACGGTTGAACCCGCAAAAGCACTTAGATCAAGTTCTCTGATCAACCATGGATCGCTGTTATCTGTCTGTTGTGTCCCGGTAATAGTATCGATAAGCGTCCAAACAGTACCATCATAAACTTCAACCCAGAAACTATCGGTATTGGCACCATAGAAATGGTAGGCAAACAACAACTGTGGAACAGTCAATGAACTCAAGTCGATCTGAGGACTTGTAATAGTAGCAATATCTCCTGTTCCACCATTTGAACCTTCGGTAAAGATATAATTGCCACTGCCTGTAGTATTATCACTATCAGGTCCAGTTGAACCACTGCCTGTGGTGCCTGTTCTGGTTCCCCAGAAAAAGTCGGAACTGGTTGCAGGATTACGTGACCAACACGGGTCGATTGCATCACCGGAATTATCAAATCCAGTACCGGGTGTCCAGCTTGACCCATCAAAATTTTCCTGATAAGGAGCCATTACAGCTGCACAAAGTGTAGCAAATGTCTCGGGACCAACTGCTGCTGTTGTATCTCCAGGATTTGTGCCGCATACTTGCGTTACATAAAACTCATACTCCGTAAGAGCATCCAGGCCTGTCAGGTTGACAAATGTATCCGTTGGGGTCAATACGTTTCCATCACCGGGAGTAAATCCTGCGGTGTCATATTCCACTATATAAGAGACAGCACCCGTTCCTGCAGTCCATGTAGCAGTTGCTTCATCTGAACTTATGTTTTGGGTTGACAATGCCGTAGGAACATCACATGCCGCGGTAGTAGTGAAAGTTTCAGGGCCGACCAATGTTGAGTCTCCCACATTTGTTCCACAGACGCCCACTACATAAAAATCATATTCCGTACTGGCATCCAGGCCACTTATGTTCAAAGAAGCGTTGCTGGTCGCGAAAACATTGTTCATGTCCTCAAATGCAGCACCTGTTGTATCGTATGCCACCAAGTAGCTCGTGTCGCTATTTGACGGTGTCCAGGACAAGGTAGCCTCCGATGCGGTAATATTAGAAACGGTCAAATCCGTTACGGGCGGACAGCTTGGGCCTGCCTGTACCGTTACGTTGTCCAGTACGTTGGCCCTTCCATAATTGTTCCTTCCCTCGAAAGCCAACTGGTAGGTAGAAGATGGATTGGGCAAAAGAAGCGTTTCCTGAGTCCAGACTGCTGCCTCAGAAGTATAGTCCGCTATCAAGACCCATGGGTCGGAGGGGCTTACCCTATAAAATACATGGAGCGTGTTTTGATCGCCAAACCATTCCTCCTGGCCATAATAAAACTCCACTTCCGGATTTGTAAGGCCGCTCAGGTCCAATACCGGGCTTACCAGCTTGGTTGCGGGGTTGTTCGTTCCGCTCTGGCTTACAAAACGGGCATTCAAGGCTCCTGCAAACGGAGCACTTATAGCTCCTCCACTTGAACCTATATCATAAGTCCAATCAGCCGTTCCGCTTTCATAGATGTTCGCCCAGCAACTGCGCGTAGTGGATGAGTTCTCGAATGTTTCCGTCCATGGGAATGATGCAACCGCCTCGCATTCGGTTGTAAAACTTACAGGGCCAGCCACTGCACTTGTATCTCCGGGATTTGTTCCACAAACCTGGGTAACATAAAAATCGTACGCTGTATTTGCATCAAGTCCACTCAAATTCACAAATGTATCTGTTGGAGTCATTATATTTCCACTACCAGGAGTAAATCCAGCTGTATCGTATTCAACTATAAAAGAAGCTGCTCCAGATGCTGATGTCCAGTATACACTTGCTTCACTTTCTGTGATACCCTGGCTTGATAAAGCTGTAGGAGCAAAACAAGATGGAATTTTTTCGTAAACAAAATTATCAATGTATGTATCACTAAAGGGATTCGGTTCTATTTGCATGAAAGCAATATGTGCTGTACCTCCGGCATAAGTATCAAAATTGACAGTAAACTCCGCCCAGGTTCCGTCCAACAACTCACTATTTAAAATAGTATCATATGGCATAAAGGTACTTAGGTCGTTGGCATCCGTCATTGTTCCGATAAACAGATCACCTAAATGATCATCTCTCTGAGCATAAAAACGAATACGTTTATCCTGAGCCCCTAAATCACTAAATGCAGGGGATACCAATACAACCGTATCACCAGCATCATCAGTTGTTAATTCTATTATGTTAGGGGATGAAATTGCAGGACTTGGCGATCCACCATTGTCACCTGCTATATCAACTTCTAATGTTGCTGTTCCTGAAGCATCTACAACAATTCCAGTCCAACAATCCGGTAAAGGGCCATTATCAGGAATAACCGTTCCGCCAGTTGTGTCGAAGTTTTCAGAATAAGGAGCCATTAAAGCAGCACATTGTGTAGTAAATGCCTCTGGTCCCGCAGCAGTTGTTGTGTCTCCGGGATTTGTGCCGCAAACCTGGCTTACATAAAATTCATAATCGGTATTGGCATCCAATCCGCTGAGCACAGCAAAGGTATCATTTACAGCCACCAGGGTACCTTCTCCTGTATTAAAACCAACTGTATCGAATTCTACTATATAAGAAACGGCTCCTATTCCAGCAGTCCATATTGCAGTTGCTTCATCAACGCTTATATTTTGGGCAGATAATGCAGTAGGTGCTACACATGTTGGTGCTTCCCTTAATTCAAAATCATCAATATACCACTCATCTGAAAAATCCCCTTCATACAAAAAGCCTACATGTATGGTTTGGCCAGCATAGGCTGAAACATCCAGGACTACTTCTGTCCATGTATCTTCAACTCCAGCTTGGTTGTAAATAGGTGCACTCCATGTAGAGCCTCCGTCTGTTGAAATGGCTACTTCATGATTGTCATAAAAAGAAGAGAAGTTATCGTACTCCCAAAACACCAATTGGGGATTGACGGCTCCGGTTAAATCTATTGCAGGAGAAATTAACCTATCAGACTGAGCCCCTGAGTCATCATTGTGATAATAGCTCTGAGACCCGCTATTGGCCTGATTGCTTGTAATTTGCCATCCGGCACCAACAACGTCTTGAGACCAGCAACTTAAGCTGGAACTTCCACTCTCAAAATCCTCTAAAAAAGGAAATCCAAAAACATTACACAATGTAGTAAAACTTTGCGCACCAACTGCAACACTTGTATCTCCGGGATTTGTTCCACAAACTTGAGTTACATAAAAGTCATAATCTGTATTTGCATTTAACCCTGTTAAATTTGCAAAGGTATCGGTAGGAGTTTCAAATGCTCCAGTCCCGGGCGTAAATCCTGTTTGTCCATATTCAACTATGTATGAATCTGCATTCAAACCACCGCCTGATGTCCAAAATAAAGTCGCTTCATCAGAAGTAACATCTTGTGATGACAATGTAGTGGGTTCATCACATTCAGAAAGAGTTGTAAACTGGAATGGTCCGGCAACAGCACTTGTATCTCCGGGAGCAGAACTACATACTTCAACAATATAAACGTCAAAAGTAGTGCCCGAGGGCAACATTCCAGCACCAGGAGGCAATGATGCAAATGTATCAGTGTATGCCTGGTAATTACCAGCTGGTGGATCATTTTCAAGAACAATTTCAAGTAAATACCCTGCACTGCCACTGTTGGCAGGATCCCAATAGGCAGTAGCACTAGTGGTTGTAATATTATCAAAATATACCGTATCGGGTGCTTCACATACAGTTTGATAAGGATTGGCACATCCTGTATTGTCTGAGCTGTTTGCAGCTCCGGGCGTAATACACCTTAAACTAAAATCCGCATCATTGTCATCGGTATCTGCTCCATCGGGAAAACGGGAAACCCCAAGGTAATCATCGGTATTGTTGTCAGCGCCTGAAAAAGCCGTTCCTTCTACATAAGGTGCCCCAGCATCGCCATCATAACTCACAGCATCGCTGTATGTATTGCTGACTAAGAGCATTCCGCCCATTGGGCTGTGAAATTCACATTGGTAATACAGCGTATCAGGAGCATCAAAAGGAATGGTAAATGTTATTAAACCATCATCTATTCCATTATTTGTAACACCATCGTTATACTGATCACCAGTACCGGTAGTAGGTGCAGTTTTCACCCAAAATGGATGTCCCGGTGCTGTTAAATCGACAACATAAGTTTCTCCTCTTCTAACTGGGACATCTGGATTAGAGGCAAAACCTCCAAAAACATAGGCAGTATTAAAACCGTCATCAGTAACTGCCACTACTGTAGTATCCCCAGCTACATGAAAAAGGGCCGCTGCATCAGCTGGCCCATTTTGTATTAAGTCCGTCCCTGGAGTAGCTTCAAAGTTACATGTGGTAACATTGCTCGCATTTCCACAAATAACAAAGTACTCTCCGGGAGCAAGCAGGGAATCCGGCAGTTCTATTAGGTTATAGACCGATTCCGTACCACTGTTATAGAGCTCAAGGTAAAAAGTGTCAAGACTGACAGTTGAGCCTCCGGTGTTTAACAGTTCGATAAATTCAAATTCATCTGTTCCGGGTTGGTCATAGTCAATCTCATTGATCACAACCTGTGCATTGACAGGTAAAATAGAAATTAGGAAAATGCTGCATACAGCAAATACAATCCTTTGAATCCAGTAAGTATTCATAGCTCTGTTGTTTTTGTTATTAAGTTTGGACATGTCTGAAATTGAATTCAGACTCAAACAAAGATATAATATTTACCCACTTATGGAAAAATTTAGCAAAAAGAATTTTTATGTCCCCTTGCACAAGTAAACTGTTGAGGAAAGTATATTCTAAGGAAAAATTAAGTTGATAGAAAGGGATGTTTTATAAATTTTTATCCCATAAGTTAGTAGCCGTATACTATACTGCATACTCATTTATAAAATCAATCGCCTTGCCTGAGGAGTTTTTTAACAATGTGCTGTTCGGCAGTATAAATGCCAAGAAAATAAACACCATCACTAAGTGCTTCGTTGATTTGCAGTGTAATTTCACCCGATGAATCCAATATTTGCCGATCCAGGATCACTTTGCCGCTGATATCAGTCAATTGAAGTCTTTGTACTTTTGCTGCTCCAAATTCTATATTTATAAATGAACTGAATGGATTGGGATAAACACTTAGGTTTACGTCTATAACATTGGCTTCAATTGAAGTGCAGTTATCAAACTCGAAAATTCTTTGGGTTTTGTTCAGGCATGCATTTTCATCCTGGTATGTATATGTAATTTCATATTTTCCTGGAGCAAATTCTTTAGGATACAACACGCCATTATATTGACCGGCACCTGTAAAGTATCCACCTTCAGGACTTGCTACCAGTTGGATTTCCCCCTGGCAATAAAATGAATCTTCATTTAAAATTGCTACTTCTGGCAAGGCATGTATATAATATCTTGCATTTGCTTCAGATCGGCAATTGTTGGAATCAGTATAAGTATATTTTAAAGTGTAGCTTGAATCCGCTACCAAAGTTTGAGGTCTAAAAACATCATTATTCACCCCGCTGCCGCTAAATATACCACCGGCAGGTTCAGCCCGGAGTTCTACAAAAGAAACATCAGCACAGAAACTATCCGTAGCATTCACAAAATTGACTTCCGGGTTTTCAGATTGTTGTACTGTTTTTGAAATACTATTGGCACAGCTACTGCTGCTATCGTAATAATGATAACTAAGCGTACTTTGCTTAAGCACTGAATCAAATACTAAAGTTGAAGTTGAGGAATCCACACCCAATCCGCTGAAATAACCACCTTCCGGACTTGCTGAAAGCAACACAGTATCCATACCTTCACAATAGACATCTTTTACTCCTGTGAAATTCAGTACAGGCAATGCTTTTACAGTAATTTCATGAAAGGTGAAATTGGAGCAATTATTAGAATCGGTATAGGAATATACCAAGGCATAAGGCCCTCCAACCCCAGCTTGGGAAGGAACAAACAGCGAATCACCGGACAGTCCTTTACCCTGCAATGTGCCTCCCGTATGGCTCAGCCCAATTTCCAAAGCAGGTGCATCCACGCAAACTTCCTCAGGCAAAGTATCAATTGCGGGTTGAGGCAATGGATAGACTGTAACATACTGTGAATCTGCCGCTACACATTGGTTGCTGTCAGAAAAGCTGTATTGTATCAGATGCCTACCTGCCCCTGCATAGAAAGGAATGAAAATATCATTGCTTACGCCCGGGCCTTTGAATTGGCCACCAAAGGGAGCTCCGCTCAAACTAACAGGCGTAAGATTTTCACAAAAACCGGTATCCGATATACTCAGTTCAGGTTCCGGCAAAGGATACACAATGGTTTGTTTTTCACTGCTATTGCTGCAACCGAAAGTATCGGTAATTTCATACCTCAATGTCAATGTGCTGTCCAAAGGAACTGCATTGGGATCAAATGTAAATCCAGAGATTCCCACTCCGCTTAAATTTCCATTAGAAGGTTGAATGTCCAATACCGCAATGGTATCTCCAATACAATATTTTGATTTCAAACCATTGAAAGTAATCGCAGGCAATGCCGAAACTTCAAGCAATGCAGTATCAGATCCCAGGCAATTATTGCTGTCGATTTCAAAAAAGACCAAATTGTGTGACTGTGCCGGGCTCAAACTGATATCAAGCGTTGAATCACCGGTGTTCCAAAAAACCAGATTGCCAACTCCTGCACTTCCGCTGATATTTATGGTATCACCGGAACAAACAAAAGTATCCACACCCGCATTGGGCTGTGGCAATTGCAATGCTTTTACAAATACTGAATCTCTTGTAACACAGGTATTGGAATCTGTGAGTTCTGCCCAGAAATAATTGCTTTGGGATAAAATCACCTCTGTAGAAGTAGTCGTATCGCTGTTAAACCATTTTAAATCTCCATTGCCTGCTGCCAATAAAGATATTTCTGAATTCTGGCAGGCAGAATCGGGGGCAAACAATTCCAGGTCAGGATTTTCATAAACACCAATATTAACCGTATCAAAACCCTGGCAGGAATTGGTGTCGATGTATTGAATTGTAAGCATGGTATCAGTAGCTGCGCTAAATGAAAAGACCGAATTGGTATCCATGCCATTCCAGATTGAAGTGCCCACAGGACTGTATGCAAAGCCCAGTGCAGTGCCTTCACAAACAGCAGTATCACTCCCAATAAAGACAGCAGGGTTGCTGAATAAATTGACCTCAACAGTATCAAAACCTTCACAACCAAAAGTATCCTGCACATAAACGGTAAATATTCCTGCTGAATCTGTTGTCATGGTCATCCCAGTGTCTCCCGTTGACCATTGATGTTGCGCATCAGGATATCCGGCATCCAATACAGCAATCTGTCCACTGCATATATCCTGGTCGGGAATTGCAATTACCAAAACCGAACTGTCACTGACCTCGGCAGTATCCGTATAGCTGCACAAATTGGAATCCGTGACGGAAAGCGTATAAACCCCAACCGTATTCACGAAAATATGCTGTGAAGTATCGCCTGTATTCCAGTTGTATTGGGAATCACCGGAAGGCCCAGGCAATGTGGTTCCTCCACCGGTGCAAAATGTCTGGTCATTTAATTCAAACACCGGCAGCTCATAAACTTCAACATATACGGAATCAACAGTAGTACAACCTTTTACATCATTTGCCGAAACAGTATAATAATTTGAATTTAACGGATTGATGCTTATTTGCGCTCCTGAATTTCCATTTGACCACAGGTAATTTACAGCTCCTGAAGCTTCAAGCACCACAGTACTTCCAATACATACAGCCGTATCGTTTGAAACACTGATTACGGGAGGTGCTATACTTTGTATTTCAACTGAATCCTGACTCACACATCCAAAAGTGTTTGTTCCTGTTACAGAAAAAACTGTATCCGAATTGATTTGTACAGAAATTGAACTGCCACTTGCTCCATTGCTCCAGGAATAAGTTGCCGCACCTGAAACATTCAATTCGACAAAACTTCCCTCACAAACAGCTGTATCAGGAGTCAATACAAGTTGAGGCTGGCTTTCTACTTCAACCAATACCGTATCAAAGTCAGTGCAGCCAAAATTGTTGATGGCCTCAAGCACATAATCTTGATCAGTTGTGGGAGCTACTTTGATCTGGGCGGAAGTATCACCTGTACTCCAAAGGTAGGCATCACCACCACTTGCAGTTAATTGCACGGAATCCCCAAAACATATTTGCTGATCGGAACCCGCATTTGCCACAGGAACTGGTTTTACAAATACCTCAACAGAATCCACTGCCGTGCATCCAAAACTATCACTTACACTCACCCTGTAAATGGAGGTATTCACAGGGCTCACAAAAATGGTGTCATTTGAAAATCCATTGCTCCATTGATAAAAAGCGCCACCGGAAGCTACAAGCATTGTGGTATCTCCCAAACAGATGCTGTCACTTTGCCCTGCATCAGCTACCGGTAATGGATTTACGAAAACATTAACAGTATCAAATACATCACAGAAATTTGTATCACTTGCCTGTACAATCAACATGGAATCCTGTAAAGCTATAATGGTATTCTGGGCCTGGGCTACTCCATTACTCCATATGTAATTCACTGCACCACTCGCATTCAATGTCAAAGTATCACCAAAACAGGCTTCAACATCAGCTCCTGCTGAAACAACAGGCAATGGGTTAACCTGTACATTCACCGATGCCGTATCCTTGCAGCCATTGCTGTCGGTAACAATTACACTGTAAACAGTATTGGATAAAGGAGCAACATAATTGCTGTCGCTGCTTATTCCATTGCTCCATTCATAATCCACAGCCCCGCTGGCAATCAATAAAGCAGTGTCACCTTCGCAGATTTCTTTATCTGCCCCTGCATCAGCTAAAGGGCGCGGAAAGAAAAACACATCAGCAGTATCAAAACCCATACAACCGAAAGGATCGGTAACTTCTACGGTGAAGGTTCCGCTTTGATCTACCTCTATAGTTTGCGTTGTATCACCTGTGTTCCACAAATATGAGGCTCCGGGATTTCCTGCATCCAAAATATGAACCTGGCCATCGCACAGTGAATCGCTGATCAGCTCAACTACCAGAGCAGTATCAACACTCGTTTGTACAGTATCAAAAGCCTGGCATCCAAAACTACTTTCCGCTATTACTGTGTATTCCCCCGCACTGTGTACTTTAATGGTATCGGTAGTTGAACCGGTTGACCACAAATAGCTGGCTCCCGAGCCAATATTTGCATCCAAAATGGTATATCCACCCAAACAAAAGCTGGCGTCAGGGATATTCAAATTGGGCAAGGGATTTACCACCACTTCTACACTATCAGTCAAGGTACATCCAAGATCATTGGTAATGGTAACCCGGTACACCGTATTTGAAACGGGGGTAACAAAAATTTCAGCGTCAAAACTTCCATTGCTCCAGCTGTAATTCACACCTCCAAAGACTTCCAAAACTGCAGTATCTCCCTCACAAATCGTGTCTGCTTTTAGTATGCCTGCACTGGTAAAATCATCCACAAAAATACTTGCTGTATCAAAAGCCCGGCAATTGTAAACATCTGTAACGGTCAATACATAATCTGTGGTCACCAGTGGGCTGTCAAGCATCAAGGATCCGGTATTGCCATTGCTCCAGCTCAGATTCCCGCTTCCACTTCCAATAAGCTGTCCTGTTTCTCCAAGGCAAATCGTATCATTATTGCCTGCATCGGCAATGGGTTGCGGACGAACCACTATATAAGCGCTATCGCTTGCAGTACAGGAATTGCTGTCGGTCACCTCAACTGTAAATAAAGTTGTAACTGCTACTGTTTCCGTCAATTGAGCAGTAGAAGTGCCTTCATTCCACAAATACTGATCTCCACCTGATGCATTTAAAGTACCGCTTTCTCCCAGGCAAACTGAATCATTTACACCTGCGCTGGCATTGGGCAAAGACATTGCTTCAATATTTACCGTATCTGTGCCCTGGCATGAATTTGAATCGATAGCGGTAAGAATTAAGGTACTGTCGGTATATATTGTCAAGCGAATACTGTCACCAAACAAGCCATTGTTCCAATTGTAAGTATCAGCACCCGAAGCAAATATGTCGAGTTGAGAACCAAAACACACAGCCGTATCTTCAGAAACTGTCAATTCAGGCAAATCAAATACTTCAATGTATTGTGTAAAAATTTCCGTGTTGCTACAACCATTAATATCCTCGACTTGCAGGGTAATATCATAAATACCGGGCTGTGTAAAAGTAACAGTGGGTGATTTAAGGTCTGAAGTATCTCCATTACCAAAATCCCAAAACTGATTAGCTGTTCCATTTGTGAGATTTTCAAAATCCACAGTTAAAGGAGCACAGCCACTTTGTACAGAAGCAGAAATTTGAATATCCGGCTCTACCACTGTGATCATATCACTGCGCACAAGCGTATCGCGACATCCATTTTGAATTTCTGTCACAAGAGTGATATCATAGCTGCCAGAATCAACATAAGTATGCAATGGATTTCGCACAGTTGCGGTGCTTCCATTCCCGAAATCCCAATTCCAGGCAACAGGATTTCGTGAATTATCAGCAAATTGAACCAATAATGGTGTACAACCATTCAGCGGAAATGCTGCAAAATTTGTTTGAGCAGTATCAATATTAATGTTTGATGTAAAAGTGTCCTGGCATAAAGTAATTGTATCCTGAACAATTAAAGTGACAGTGTACATGCCAATGTTCTGATAGGTGTGTTGGGGGTTTTGCTGTGATGAAGTATTGCCATCTCCAAAATCCCAGCTCCAGTTACTTGGAGAAAAGGACTCATCGCTAAATTGCACCTGATGAGGTACTGAACACCCAACCGGTTCATCAGCAGAAAAAACGGCAATAGGTTCAATAACTTCTATGTCCTGCATTTTTGAAATGGTATCGCAACAGCCATCATTGCAGGCAATAAGCGTAACGGTATAATCACCAGTATCGGCAAAACTGTAAACCGGGTTTTGTTGGGTAATCAAAGCCCCTCCATCGCCAAAATCCCAAAACCACTGGTTGGCATCAATGGATTGATCGGTAAACTGTACCGGCTCACCAATACAAACCCTGCTTGGTGCTGCTGTAAAATCAGCATCGGGTTTGATTGAACCGGATCGAAGAGTGTCTGTAAAAGAATCTGAACATGCATTTTCATCTTCAATGGTCAATGTAACAAGATAAACACCAGTACTGGCATAAAGGTGGGTTGGGTTTTGTGTATTGCCGGTTTGTCCATCGCCAAAATCCCAAAACCAGGAAACGATACTGTCGGCAGAATAACTCAAATCTTCAAAATTAGTGGTAAAAGGCCCGCAGGCATTTGAAGGGCTGGCATTGAAATCAGCCCTGGGCGGATCGATCACAATATAATCCTCATAAGTAGTGTCGCGTACACAACCCAGGGTGTTTGTAACTTGTAATTTTACAGAATAATCTCCTGCCGAATCGTAATAATGCTGCGGGTTTTGCTGATGCGAAGTATCCCCATCGCCAAATTCCCAGAACCAAGCTGCTGCATTCTGCGACTGGTCTGTAAACTGCACGCTAAGGTCATTGGTACATGAAGTAGTCGTATCGGCTGTAAATTGTACAATTGGAGCCGATGCTTCAGAACCGATTTCTATATAGCCATTTATTGTTTTTGTATCGGTATTTACCCCATCGGTAACCGTCAGCGAAACCTGGTAAGTGCCGGGATTGGGGTAAATGGCCACTGGGTTTCGGTCGGTAGAGATTGAACCATTGCCAAACACCCAAAACCAGTTGGTTATGGGGCCGGTAGATAAATCTTCAAATTGTATAACCGTAGAGCCACACCCTACAGTAGCTTCACTGGTGAAATCAGCGGAAATTACTTCAATATTGATCTGCGCATAAGCAGTATCTGCACAGCCCGAACTACTGTCAATGGCAACAAGGCTCACCGTAAAATCACCATATGAATTATAGGTATGTGACGGGTTTTCGTCAGTAGATGTATTTCCATCACCAAAATCCCAAAACCACTTATTGGCATTGGTGGAATTATTGGTAAAATTCACATTAAAGGGCACCTTACTACTATTGTAATCAGATGCAGTAAATGCAGCATTGGGCATATCAAAAACCTTAATTTGCAAAGTATCGGATGCAGAACATTGATTGGTATCGGTTATGGTGCCAATCAGCATTTGATCAGCTGAAAACGATCTTGTAATCTGCCGGCTTGATTCACCGGTATTCCATTGATAGGAATTTGCAGTATTCAGTTCATAAGTAAAATTCTGACCTGAGCATACCGTATCCTGACCAATAATTTTTGCACTGCACCCGTCCTTAATATCCAAGTATTCAATAGCGCCAGTCAGGAAATCAACACCGGGCAACTGGTCGTTGTTGCCATGAATGACATAATCCAGACCTACAATATTCTGACCGGGAAATGACAGGTCTATAGGACTTCCTGCTACTGGATTTTGTCGCAAAGAATCTTTGAAAACAGAAAGTCTTGCCGCACCCATGTTCACACGTTCCAATACAATATGGTAAATTGAATCTTGCTCAATTTCCAGCGCTGGTCCTCCCAGGGAAGTATAAAAATTGGAGTTGTCCTGCGCCACCAATATCAACTGTGTGGGATTGCTGGCATCTGAAAAAATATAAGCCCCTATTCCGGGGCTTGAAGATGGGTTAGTATTACTGTTGGAAAGAAAAAGCAAAGCATGCCCCATTAAATTTCCGGTGTCCAGTCGAAAAGAAAACTGGGCCTGCCAGTTGTCGTCATTCAAGGGGCAAACGGTCTGTCTGTAAAAATGCTCAGTCTGGGGACTTCCAGGCGTTTGGTTAAAATTTAAAGAACCTCCGGAAATGCCTATTGTGGTGCCAACACTTTGCCAGCCAAATGGAGTAGTGTATTCTGAGCTGAAATTGCATTGTGCCTTGACTTCAAGACTTTGCACTATTAAACATAAAAACAACAGCAAAAATAGTGCTTTGACTGTAGAAGACTTTTTCATGACAATGATTTATAAAATGCAACCCTGCTTTTATGGTAGTTGTTACTTTGCATTAGTACCTTACTATACGCTTTACAGATGATGTAGTTTCATTTTCAACCCTCAATAAATAAACACCCTGCATTAAACTGCTGATATCTAATTTGAAGCCTCCCGGATTATTAAGGCGTTCAATACCCTCTAATAAAACCTGTTTGCCTTGCAAATCCATCAAAGTCCATTTGAGGAATTGCTCTGCTACCTGATCGAAATATACATTCACAATACCTGAACTTGGATTAGGGTAAACATTCCAACTCAACTCCTTTTTTGGATCAGACATTCCGGTACAATTATCTACGCTTACATTGATACTTTGGGCATTCACACAATTGTTTATATCCGTCACTACATAGCGAATATTATAGCTTCCCACTCCGGCCTGCGATGGAACAAAATTATTCCCCGAAGTTCCCGGCCCTGAAAGCAATCCTCCAGCAGGGCTTAGACTTAAAGCTACTGTATCATCCGTATTGCAGTATTGCGCTTCCAATCCAAGAACCTGAAGCTCTGGCAACGCCAAAACTTCTATACTATCGTACATTGTTCTGCTGCAGGCATTGCTATCGGTATAAGTGTAGGAAATTAGATTAGCTCCAATTGACCCATTGGAAGGAATAAACGTATTCTCAGAACTGACTCCGCCACCGCTAAACACCCCTCCTGCCGGATTTACGGATAAACCAATATTAATGGGATAAGCACAAGTCTGATTCTCTTGAATATTAAAAGAAACCTGCGGTCTGGCGAATACACGGATTGAAGAAAACGCAGTATCGCTGCATGCGTTGTTACCTATCACAACATATTGAATTGAGTTTACGCCCAGTGCTGATGAATCCGGTTCAAGTGTATTGCCCGCAACACCATTGATGTAAAACTGCCCACCAGCTGGTTGACCATTGAACACAACAGGGTTGTCCCCTTCGCATTTGTTTACAGGGTGTCCATTAATAGAAGCATTTGGTTTTGGCAAAACGCTGAGCATCTGATCTACCTTACGACTACAGGAAAAGGAATCTGTATAAGTGTAAGAAATGACATTGGTATTGCCCACATTTACCAAAGCAGGATTAAAAATGGAATCCTGAACTCCTGAACCATTAAAAACACCGCCTTGTGGAGATGCGGACAAAGCAATACTTCCACTATTGGAACATACTGATGCAGGAAGCGGATCAAACTGAACCTGTGGCCTGGCCTTCACTTCCACCTGAACAGTCTTTACCGCTCCACATCCATTGCCACTTTGAATTCCGTAGGATAAGTTGTGAATACCCACACCCGCAAAATAGGGCAAAAAGGCAGAATCTACTACGCCTGTTCCTGAAAAAACACCACCTGCCGGTGTTCCCTGAAGCATTACTGCTCCGTTATTCACACAATAAATACTGTCTAATCCTATAAAATCTGGGTTTGAAAAGCCCTGAAGCACAAGCACCTCCTGGCTGCTGCTTACCTGGCAACCAGCCTGGGTTTGATAAGTGTAAGTGATTGTATGCGGGCCACCAACTCCGGCATTTGCAGGATCAAATAAATTCCCGATTACGCCTGGCCCTGAAAATACTCCACCTGATGGAGTTCCTGTTAAGGTTACAATTGCATCGGTTGAGCAATAAGTAGAATCCAAATTGGTAAAACTTACACTTGGTCTTGGTACTGTAGTTACTTCAACAGTATCTGATGTGTTACAACCCTCTGCATCCGTTCCGCTTACAATGTACATTTCAGTAGTTGAAACAGCCGGGCTTACTTTTAAAGCGGGGCTTGTATCTCCTGTACTCCACTGAATATTGGATATCAAAACCGAAGCATCAAGCAGTGCTGAATCGCCTTCACAAATTGAGGTATCATTTCCCAGTTCAACACCATGAACTGCTACGGGTAAGAATGAAACAAAGGTGCAGGCCGCGGTATCGAATTCATATCTGATCGATCCGGTTCCAACACCGGCAAGTTCAGGTATAAAATCGCTGCCCTGCACACCAAAACCACTGAAGGTTCCTCCGGCAGGCGTTCCACTCAGTGCATATGGTGTATTGTCGCCTTTACAGAAAACTGCTCCAAGCGGATCAATACCGACCTGGATATTCCCTATTACCGTCACTTGTTCTGTTGCAGTATCGCTACATGTTCCAACTGTATAAACATATTCAACATCGTGAACACCTGCACCCAAAGTTGAAGGAGAAAATGAAGTCTCAGACTGGCCATTGATATAAAACACACCGCCAACAGGACTTCCCTGTAAAACAAAATCATTGTTGTATATGCAATATTCTGTTTGTAAATTATCAAAACTTGCAGTTGGATCGGGGACTACTTCTACACTTATTGTATCCGAATTGCTGCAATTTGTTTGAGGGTCGGTATATTGATATATTATCTGATGGTTTCCAATGCCTGCGGCAGAAGGGGTGAAATCCGTACCGCTGATTCCCGGGCCGCTTAGATTTCCACCACTCGGATTTAAGGTAAGTGAAACAGGAACATTATCTGAAATACAATAAAGCGTATCCAATCCACCGACCTGCACCTGCGGAAGCGGATTGATGCTGACAGAAACCGTGTCCATATCTGTACAGGAAGTATTGGGATCAACAACTTCCACAATATAATCAGTATTGAGAATTGGCGTGGCAAAAGGATCTGAAACATTCAGGCTGGAAAGCGAAGCATTCGGCTGCCAGGTATAATCAAGTCCCTGTACCGGAGCACTGCCAAGCTGAACTGTTTCTCCCTGGCAAATACTTATATCCTGCCCTGCATCTGCAATCGGTGCTGAAAGGTGCATAATCACTACAGTGTCGGATGCAGCACATACACCACCACTGCTAACGGTAACACTGTAAGTTCCCGCCTGTCCGATTTTAATACTTTGATCGGTACTTCCTGTACTCCAGTCATAATCAAAGCCGGGATTTCCAGCATCCAATACAACAGAATCCCCCGGACAAATCGAGGCATCATTTAAGTTTAGTATTGGTGCATTGATCACAGCAACCTGTACTTCGTCCGAATTGGTACAACCCAATGAGTCTGTAACTTCAACTGAATAAACAGTAGAATCCGATGGTGCGGCTATTGGGTTGGGAACATTTGCATTGCTCAGACCAGTACTTGGAGACCATTGATAAGCCACCCCTCCTGAGGCCTGTAATTGCACTGTGCCCCCTGAACACATTACTAGATCAGGGCCGACATCCGCATTGGGCCCGGGGTTTACATTGATAAAGTTGATCTTATTTTCCCTGTCTGTATCTCCATTGGAATCAGTAATAGTCAGCCCCACAGATTTTAATCCTGCTGAACTATACACAACAGAAGGATTGGGATCCGTGCTCGTTTGCGGTGTAGCTCCGGCACCAAAATCCCATGAATAACCCACAGGATTGCCTGTGGATTGCTGTGTAAAATTAATGGTCTCTCCGAGGCAGGGAATTGTATCATCCACTGTAAAATCAGCAGATAGAGAAGGTGCTACAATTGTTGAATCGGGATCAAAAGTGAAAGTTTTGTAATAAACACGTTCGCCAAGCCCTCCATTGGAAACTGCAGCAATATAAAAAGTGGCTGTTCCCTGTAAATAGTTTGATGGAGCTACCCAATTGAAAATATAGGCTCCAGTACCCGAGTGGTTAAAGTGTCCTACATAATCTCTCCCCCCCTGACTGGAAAGCGCAACAGTAGATTGATTTTGAGTACCCAAAGTTCCAATGGCATTGCCAGAAGCATCCAAAGCGGTCACCTGCCAGCCGTAATTGTTTTGGGCGGAAGATCCGTTAAAATTTATTTGGAAAATGTAATTGTCATTTTTTGTGTACGCAGTATGGGAGCCTGAAAAAAATCCAAAATTTATATCCGTAGCATTGCCCCCTGTAAATTCAGTAGCACCGACATGGCATCCCGAGGTTTTGCATCCCCCGTTATCTCCCGGAGCATTGGTATAACCAGCCGGAGCCTGAACAGCGTTATTAAATACATAATTGTTAAAAAGGAATAGATTGCAAGCTGTAAAAAGCAGGAGTAAAATGACTTTTTTCGACATAATTTTCGGGTTCTAATTTCGAACTAAAATAAAAATTTAGGCACAGCAATTTATTCGTGTTTTAAACAATATTTATGGATTGTATGCTAAAATGTACTATCCGAGATAGAAAGCATGGTTTTTTGGAATTGGGGGCTCACATACCTAAAGGAAATTTCGAAATTTGTATAGTAAATTGTACAAGTAAACATTCCAATGGTGCGCATCGACATTTATTCCCGGGTATAATAAAGTACTTTTAGGACGTTTAACTATTTCACCACAAAAACTGAGTAATGGATTTGATTTTACTTGATGCAGCAGCAAGCCTTGCAGAAGGACAAACAATGGAAAAGACCCCTGTTATTTCTATACTACTGAAAGGCGGTGCTTTTTTAATCCCTATTATACTGATGTCATTTGCAGGTATCTACATTTTTGTTGAGCGCTACCTCACCATAAAAAAAGCCTCAAAAATCGACAAGGATTTTATGCCGCATATTCGCGACTATGTAGTAAACGGGAATATTGCTGCCGCAAAGTCTTTGTGTCAGCAAAACAACGCCCCGGTAGCCCGCATGATCGAAAAAGGAATTATGCGCATCGGAAAACCATTGAAAAATATTGAAGTTGCCATTGAAAATGTGGGCAAGCTCGAAATATTCAAACTGGAAAAAGGCCTGGCACTTTTAGCCACAATTGCCGGTGCAGCGCCAATGCTCGGATTCCTCGGAACCGTTACCGGAATGATCAAATCCTTTTACAGCATGGCCAATGCAGGAAACAATATGGATATTGAAGTATTGGCAGGTGGTATTTACGAAGCACTGATCACCACAGCAGTTGGTCTGACAGTTGGAATTATTGCATTTGTAGGCTATAATTTACTGGTAGGAATGGTTGACAAAGTGGTGCACAATATGGAAGCCACCACCGTTGATTTTATTGATTTACTACAAGAACCGGCATCATGAACCTGAGATCGAGAAATAAAGTGAGTGCAGCATTCAATATGTCTTCCCTGACAGACATTATTTTCCTGTTGCTGATATTTTTTATGCTGACATCCACATTGGTCAACCCCAATGCATTGAAGCTTTTATTGCCCACATCCGACAATAAAACCAAGGCAAAAATGAACCTCACCGTTTCCATTGACAAGGATCTGAATTATTACATAGGAAAAGACAAAGTATCGCTGAATCAAATGCCAGGGATGTTGCGGAATGAATTAAAAGACACACCTGATGCTACTGTCGTGCTCAGTGCAGAGCAAAGCGTTCCCATTCAAAATGTAGTACAGGTAATGAATATTGCCAATGATTTAAAAATCAAAATGATATTAGCCACCCAGCCTCAGAAATGATTCAAAACGGAGCAAATATAGCATGGCACTCAACTGAGCGCAAAAACAAGAGAAAAGGAATGATCACTTCCACGATCATTCACTTACTTTTATTGCTATTGTTTTTTTTCATTGGCCTGTATCATAAAGAACCACCAGATCCAGAACAAGGGGTATTGATCAATTTCGGCACAGTGGATGAAGCCGCAGGTGATGTTCAACCTACAGCAAAAGAGCCCGCTGCCGAGGCTGTGGAAGAAGTGGAAGAGGAAGTGGTGGAAGAAACCGAACCGGTAGAGGAAGTGCCCGAAGAAATCCCAGTGGAGGAAGTTGAAGAAATTGAAACTGAAGAAGTTCCGGAAGAAATTGTTGAAGAAGTGGAAACGCAAGATGTAGATGAAGCACCTGCCATTGAAAAACCGGAAGAAAAAGTAGAAGAACCGGTGGAGGAGCCCAAAGAAGAAAAACCAGTTGAAAAAGAACCCGTAAAAGAAACAAAAGAGGAAGAGAAAGAGCCGGTAGAAGAAGCGAAAGAACCTCCAAAGGAAAAGCCAGCAGAAAAGAAAGAAGAACCCAAACCCGAAGTGGACGATAGGGCAATGTTCAAAGGCAGTGAGGCAGAAGAAAATAAAGAAGGCAGCGATGGAAACAAGCAAGGCAGTGGTGACCAGGGAGCAGAAGATGGTAGTCCCGATTCAAAAAATTACGATGGAGATAAAAGTTACGGACTTGGAAACGAAGGCGTGGGCTACGACCTGGAAGGCAGAAGCCTGATGGGTATCCCACCTATTAAGGACCAATCACAGGAAACGGGTATTGTGGCTGTGCGCATTAAAGTAAACCGCAATGGTGATGTAATCTCGGCATCATATACCAGCAAAGGTTCCACAACTACCGATGCACATCTTATTAAATTGGCTGAAGAAGCTGCCAGAAAAGCAAAGTTCAATTCAGATTCCAATGCCTCTGAAGAACAGTTTGGGATTATTACCTTTACGTTCAAATTGCGTTAAATCAGGTAATATCCCATAACTTCTTATTATTACTCAAGATAAAATTCTTGACCTCAAAACAATTTCATAGATTTATATAAATTGAGCGTTTATGGAAAGCATACAAATTGACATATTAAACCCAAAAGCCAAAAATCTTTTAAAGAATTTGGCAGACTTAAATTTGATTAAGATCAATAAAGAAAAAAACAAGCCAGACTTTTCTACCCTTCTAAAGAAATTAAGAACTAAATCCAAAAGTGATATCAGCCTCGATGAAATAACAAAGGAAGTTGAAGAAGTGAGGAAATCCCGGTATGAAAAGTAAGAAGATTATCCTTGATACAAATCTTTGGATTAGCTTTCTAATATCCAATAAATTTAATCAACTCGATAAGTTGATTGAAAAAAATAAAGTCCGCTTGATTTTCTCTGAAGAGCTTCTTGAAGAATTCACTGAGGTGGTAAGCCGTCCTAAATTCAAGAAATACTTTTCATCTAAGGATATAGAAAAATTATTAGACAGTTTCAATCAATACGGAGAATTGGTAAATATCAAATCGAATCTTCAAGTTTGCCGAGATAAAAAAGACAATTTTTTACTTAATCTGTCAGTTGATTCCAAGGCTGATTATTTAATTACGGGAGATAAAGATTTATTGGTTTTGAAAGAAATTAAAAAAACTAAAATTCTAACCTTTACTGACTTTATTCAGTGTTTGAAACAAACATAAATCTTACAATATGAAATTCCGTGTTTTTGATTTTATAGTATTAATATGAATTATCCCCAAACACTGGACTACCTTTATGCCCAGCTTCCAATGTTTCAGAGAATAGGTGCTGCTGCTTTCAAAAAAGACCTGGGAAATACTATAAAACTCATGGATGCACTGGCTAATCCCGAAACGGCATTTCCATGCATTCACATAGCCGGAACAAACGGCAAAGGAAGCCTGGCCCATATGCTCAGTGCCATTTTTCAATCGCATGGCTACAAAACGGGGCTTTATACCTCTCCACATTATTTTGATTTTAGGGAAAGGATAAAAATCGATGGAAAACCCATTGATGAGCAATTCGTCATTGATTTTACAGCAAAGATCAAAAAGCAGATCAGCGATATACAACCTTCCTTTTTTGAACTCACAGTAGCAATGGCCTTTGATGCTTTTAGGCAAAAAAAAGTAGATATTGCTATTATAGAAACGGGTTTGGGCGGTCGTTTAGACTCCACCAATGTTGTGGACCCCCTGCTTTCCATCATCACCAATATTGGCTACGATCACATGGAATTTCTGGGCGATACCCTAGCATTGATTGCAGGGGAAAAAGCGGGGATCATTAAAGAAAATACGCCTTGTTTGGTGGGGGAAATATTGGCGGAAACAAAACCGGTTTTTGAGAGAGTATGCAAAGAGAAAAACGCAGCACTTTATTTGTCCAATCACATTTTGGAGATAAAAAACTTTGATGCAAAATTGCAGGAAAGTTCATTCGAGGTACTCTACCAAGATGGCGAAACACAGAATGCACAAAGCAATGAACTTCCGGGCTCTTATCAGCAATACAATATCCGCAATGCATTGGCAGCCGTAGAAATCATCAATGAAAAATACCCCGAATGGAAATTGAACCGAAGCAAAAGCATTGAAGCCATTTGCCAAACCCGCAGCTTGAGCGGATTGATTGGCCGCTTTCAGAAAATTCAAGATACTCCGCTTTTTATCTGCGATAGTGCGCACAATGCCCATGGCCTAAAAGAGGTGATGCAGCAAGTCAATACCGAATCTGTAAATTACGATAAGGTGCATGTTGTTTTTGGAGTGGTTCAGGGCAAAGACCTGAGCGCTGTTTTACCCTTGCTCAACAAAAATTTTCAGTATTACTGGTGTGCTGCTCAAATACCAAGGGCCCTTCCTGCTAAAGAGCTACAAGAAAAAGCTAAGCATTTCGATCTTAAAGGGGAAAGCCATCCTTCAGTATCAGATGCCGTAAATGCAGCAATGAAAAATGCCGGGGAAAAAGATTTGGTTTTTGCAGGCGGCAGCATCTTTACAGTGGCTGAGATTCCGCAGTTGAGTAATTTATAAACTAAAACCAAGCTTCTCACTTACTGAATTTTGGTTTTTGGAAAGATCAAAATACTCCAAATAATGGTCTTTGGAAAGATCAAAATGGAATTTAAAAAAACCTATGCAAACTTCCTATTCACTCCCGACTCTCCTTCTTTCGAATCCCATTTTCCGGGACGGTTGTTGAAAATGATAAAGGCCAGTTCTGAAAGTTTAAAGTAGTATTGTCCGTCTTCTTTCTTGATTTCGGACAGATTGTTCTCTTTCAAATATTTAGAAATATCGCTTGCATATTCGCTATTGCCAGGAATCAATTTCAAATGATCATTGAGCGGTAAGAAACCATTTGTGTCTTCCTCTATGGCAAAACGGATCAATTGCCGGGTCTCATCTTTCACAGCAGTAGAAACAAAATCAATACCATTCACACTGATACAAGCCATAAATGCACCTTCAGAATTACAGGCTGATGCATTCTTCAAAAAACCGGCTGCTTTAAGCGCATAGCCAAAGCTTATCATGGATGTTTCCGAGCTAATGCCTTTTTGCTCTAGAAAATCATTGATGTTTTTGTAAGTATCTGGTTGCTCCATATAAGACTCAAACAACCACTCCAATACCTGAAATTTTAAAGAATTCGTGTTCATAAGGCTGTTTCATTTTACTGTGTCTAAATCTAACACAATAAAAACCAAAATAGTTAACAACAAGCAAAAAAAATCATAAAGAAATTGTTAAAACAAGAGCAGCTTAATCAAAATGAAATATCCGTATAAAATAAAAACAGGGTATGCATGTGAATATCACAGATGCGATTGACGATAAAGAATCCTGTAGAAATCCCTCCTAACTTTAGCCAAAACATGATACTTCAATTTCCAATGCTCTCTTTCTTTCTTGTTATATTTTTTCAAAAATTATACGTATCTTACTGTCTATTGTCTGATAACCTTTATAATTCATGTAAAACCCCAAGATCATGGAAAAGAAACATTATTCCAATGGAGAAATCACTGTAATTTGGCAACCCAAAAAATGTCAGCATTCTGGCGTATGCGTCAAAACACTGCCCAAGGTTTACAACCCCAAAGCAAAACCCTGGATCTCAGTAGAAAATGCCAGTACTGAGCAATTAATAAGCCAGATCAACAAATGCCCCTCGGGAGCTTTGAGCTATAAGGTAGATAAATAAACTGTACATTTTTGGTGAAAAAGCACAGTCTTTTCGATGTCGGGAAAATCATTCCAATAAAAAACCCAATACCTTGAAAAACAAAGCATTGGGAAATTTCTATGCGGAGAGTGAGGGATTCGAACCCCCGGACCCTGTTACAGGTCAATGGTTTTCAAGACCACCGCAATCGACCACTCTGCCAACTCTCCGGTGCAAACATACGAATAGATTTCATTTTGCAAAAGACCGCCTCGGTATTTTTGAGAGAAATACTTTATCAAGATGATTTACCCTGTAATTTTAAACCAAAATGAATCACCTGCCCTTATCTGAGCCAATACATCAATTGAATTTTCTTGCATTTGAAGAATTCTGGGATAGCCGCCACTCACCTGCGCATCGCGCATCAAAATGATCAATTTACCAGAGGGAGTAAGCTGCACCGTTCCGGGATATACGGGGGCTGTGAGAATTTCATTCAGTTGATTGGGCAAAGATTCTTTCAGTTGTATGCCCATCCGATTTTGCTGTGGTGAAATGCTAAAAGTCTGTGACTTAATGGTTTCTTGTTGCTTTTGGGTAAGTTGTTGCCATTCCGGGCCGGGGTAAAATTTCAAATTTTGTGCTTTTACATTATCCCTATTGGGCTGAACATGTGCATTCGATGGCTCAATGGGTTTTTCATTTTCCGTGTAATGTAAAATATTTCCTTTCTCTAATTTTTGCTGTTGCGTAATGCCCAGATAAAAACTGCGGCTGCCCAATACTTTTTCTGTAAGAAATCCCCCTTTTATGCCCAGATAAAGACGCACGCCAATATGTGCAGCACCGATTTTAAGCACATCACCGGGTTTAACACTTGCCGGCTGATTAATGGCTATGCTTCTTTCATTGATTTTTATTTCTGCCTGAGCCCCTGTTACCACAATTTGTGTGGCTGCTTCAAAAGCAACGTGTGGTCCTTTTAGCGTAATTTCCAGACATGCTGCATCGGCATTGTTTCTCAGCAAATGATTGGCCAATCTGAAAGCTGTCATATCCATCGCCCCGGAAACCGGCACTCCCAGGTGGGCATATTCAAAACGCCCCATATCCTGAATGCTGCTGTAAAATCCGGCTTTTAAAATGTGCGCTTTAGCCATTGACCACCTTGCTTTTAATTTTGTATTTGCCTTGCTGTACCAATGATTCTATCTCTGAAAATTCATTGAACTCAATAGCGCTAAAACGGATTATATCTCCTGCACGGGCAAAAACATGTTGATTGGCATTGAGCTCAAAAATTTTGATTGGAGTCTGCCCAATCACATGCCAGCCACCGGGACTGTCCAACGGATAAACCCCTGTTTGCTTGCCACCAATGGCCACACTGCCTTTTTCAATTTTTCGATCGGGCACCGCTTTTCTTGCTTGATGCAATCGGGCATCAAGTCCACCGAGGTACATAAAACCCGGCAAGAAGCCGAAAAAATACAAGAGATAATCCCTGCTGCTGTGCAGTGCTATCAGCTCTTGTTTGGGAAGTTTTTTTGTTTTTGCAAATTCCGCCAAATCCTTTCCCTCGTACAAAACGGGAATTTCCCAGCATTTTCTTTCTCCTATCTGAAATTTTTCCTTTTTAGCATAAAGCTTTTCAATACTGCTTTTCAGCTTTTTGAAATCAATCGCATCATCAAAAGCCAAACTCAAATGATGATAGGTGATGCGCATATTTTGCACTGGAATATCCGCTGCTTTTTCAATGGCATTTTTCAATTTTAAAATGTCAAAAAGTATGGCTTCACTGATTTCAGCAGGCCAGATAATTTCAAAAATATATGGAGAAACTTGTCTGTATTTCAGCGAAAAACTCATACAACAGTAATATTTTCCTGTAATAAAGCAGCTTTCAAATGCCTGAGCAATTGCAGGGCAGCCGGATTGTCTCCATGCACACAAACTGTTTCCGCCCGAATTGAACGCAATGTTCCGTTTATGGTTTTTACTTGTTGGTCTTTAACCATGCGCAATACATGGTCGGTAACATTTTGTGGATCGTGAATAACTGCCTGTTTGTGACTTCTGTTCAATAAATCCAGGTCATCATTATAATTGCGGTCGGCAAAAACTTCATAGCTGGTTTCAAGTCCTTTTTCCTGGGCAATTTCAGCCATGAGTGAACCAAAAGGTGCATAGATTTTACAATGGTTGAACTGATTTTTAATCAATTCACAAACAAGATTTGCTGTTTTAAAATCAGAATTGCTCAAATGATACAATGCACCGTGTAATTTTACATGATTCAATTTTTTGCCCGATCTTTTGAGCATTTGTTCTACACATGTTATTTGCTCAAGCAGGCTGTCAAAAAGCGCTTTGTCTTCAATGGTCAATATTTTCCTGCCAAAATTATCCCGGTCGGGAAAAGAAGGATGTGCCCCGACTTTTACCTTGTGCTCAAGTGCATTGCAGATGGTTTCCTCTATGTCGTCAATATTGCCGGCATGTGCCCCGCAACACACATTACAACTGCTGATCAAGGGCAGCAACAAATGATCGTTTCCGCTGCCCTCTCCCAGGTCGGCATTCAGGTCTATGCTTAATTTGGGATGCCTTTTTGATGCTTTTGACATTGCTGTGTAATTTGCGTTGCAAAAAGATAATAATAAATCATTTTATAGCAACAAATTTCTCAATATTGTATTTTTGTAGTTCGGTCAAAATGAGTTTATAATTTTTTAAGTGGAACTTAGCTATATTGTTATTGTTTTAATTAAATGCCTTAAATGCTATTAAAATGAGGATTGAAATACCAAATCAACTATTAGAAAAATCAGGGTTGACTCATGATGTAGTATTGTTAGAACTCGCTTTGATTTTATTTCAAAGAGAAAGTGTCACTCTAGGTCAAGCCAGCGAAATAGCCGGTTTACATCAATCTCAATTCCAAAAAGAACTCGGAAAAAGGAAAATTCCAATTCACTATGATGTTGAAGAATTTGAACAGGACTTAAATACTATTAAAAACATTAAATAATTGGTAATAATCAGCGATACTTCTACTGTATCCAATCTAATTCAAATTGGCGAGCTAGACCTTTTAAAAAAAATGTTTGGCAGTATAATAATCCCTCCTTTTGTAAATAAAGAAATTAGAGCTTTAGAAACCTTTAATATAGATATAGAAGCATACCGAAAAGCCAATTGGATAACCATTAATTTCCCAAAAAATAAAGAAGGCCTATCAGTTCTTTTAAATGTTTTAGATAGGGGTGAGTCTGAAGCAATTATTCTAGCTCAGGAAATGAATGCTGAATATTTGTTGATAGATGAAAAAATTGGAACAAGAATAGCAAAGGATTACGGCTTAAATACAATTGGTTTGCTTGGCGTTCTGATTAAATGTAAAGAAAAAGGGTTTATCGATAAAGTGAGACCAATTATAGACAAACTTAGAAATGATGCTGGTTTCTGGCTAAGCGATAAATTATACAACAGAATTCTTCAAGAAATAGATGAAAAATATCAACAATAAATTAATTCGGTTGATAAATAGCTTCAGCAGCCTTATAAATGGCTTCCTTATCAAAAGTCATTTTTTTGTGTTTCATTTTAGAGTACAAAGGCATTTGATCGGTATAGTGTGGACTGCCCGGTGTATTTGATGCGCCAAAAGGACTCACCGTATGAAGTTCAGGCCCGTCTTTGGTAAATTTCACCATTTGGATATAGGAATCGCCCACCCAGGAGCGGTACTTCCCTTCATCTCCATAGGCCCTGGGATAAGCCGCACGAATTACATCAGGGCCTCCGCTAATTGGGTATTCCTCTCCTCCCCTTTCCAACTTAAACCAATCGCCAAGCGGCACATCTATTCTGCCGAAATATTGCTTCATGTGATTTTGGGCTGCTTCCAGATTTTCCAAAATCCATTCACGATTTGCTATTCTATCCACCGCAATGGTTTCCATAGGTTTGCCGGAACTCTTGTACATTTTCAACATGCTAAGGGTCAATAATGCTGCCGCCCGATTTTCTTTGTTAAATTTTCTGTCCCAGCTTTGAATCAAGCGCAAGCCCTCAGCAACTTTAGGATATCGTTCAGGCTTCAGGGTCATAATCTGTTGAATGGAAATGGGTCTGTGAAAAACCATCGTATCGCTGGGATATTTTAAATCGTACTTGATGTCCATAAAATCCTGCCAATCCACACCGTCATAATTTTTTATCAATTCCTTGATGCGCTCTCCCCTGTTTGTAATGCGCAGATCAAAACCCATTGTAGGATCGTAATCAGCGGGGTCAAGGTCGCATTCTTCTTTGCTCAGGTGAAAAGCTGAATTATTGGAATTGTACAAAAACCCACATTCAGGGTTGAGCAATTGCGGCAGGTCTTCTACCGGATGGAATTCGGTCCACAAAGTAGCGGAAGTATCTCCGGGCAAAACTTTTTGCCAATCGTAATTTGGATTTCGAATGGGCACCAGACCATTGCTCAGATTGTAAATGGTGTCGTATTTATCGGCATATACAATGGTCATTCGGCTCTGCTGCTGCATATCCAGTACATCTCTAAACTCGCTGAAGTTCTTTGTCTTGTTCATCCGGTACCATTGCTCGGCAGCGCCAAGCCTCATATTCCCAGCCATTCTGATGGAATAAACCCCATGATCCGTTTTTAAGGTTGGGCCATACACGCTGTTCCAGATTTTCCTTTTCACCGGAATCTTCAAACCGAAATTTGGAAATATTTTTACGCGCATTTTGGCTTTTTCCTCTTCCAGCTCCAGCCATTCCCCATCAAAATAATACTTGTTTTTTTCTTCGGGATGCATTCTCAGTTTATACACATCAGTCAGGTCGAAATAATTGACCGTGTGCGCCCAGCCGAGGTATTCATTGGTGCCGTGAAAAACGGCCGGCCCACCGTGAAATGTTCCGCCAATGATGTTCCAGCCTTCTTCAGAACACAAATGCACTTCATACCAGGAAAGCGGCCCTTCCAGTGGCTGATGCGAATTTACCGCCAGGTAGGTATTCCCGTCTTTGGTCATTTTAGAATTAAAGGCAAAGGCATTGGAGCCCACGCCCTCGTCAGGAATTTTTTTCACTATTGTGCCATCAAGAATGCTGGTAAGCACTTTGTCAATACCTGACATCAGCGACATTGAAAGCACAAAACCCACTGCCATATCCTTGGGCTCAACCGGAAAGGCTCTTTTGACAAATACCTTTTTGGGGTTTTCGCTGGCATATTGATTGACGGCCTGCGCATAAGCAGCAATCATATCCCTGAATTCAGGACTGAGATCGGTTTCATATTTTTCATCAACCACTTCCCGGGCACGCAGCAATTGCACGGCATAATCTATTCGCGCTCCCTCTTCTCCCAGGTGCATGCCCAGCATGGCTTTGGATGCAAGGATCGACCATTGCAGGGTTTCAAAATCATCTTCGCAGGTGGTCCAGGCAAGCCCGTAAACCACCTGTTTGTCGGTGGGCGCAAAAATATGCGGCACTCCAAAAGAATCGCGGACAATATCGATCTGGCTTTTATCGACTTCCGTCCATTGCGGAAGGTTCTTTTTGGCTTGGGAAATTTGGGGAAATAATAGAATAAAAACAGTTAGGGAAAGCAATAGCTTTAGCATCTTCATTTACGGTAATTTACTTAGGTTTTTTATCAAGACAATTGAAAAGTTAAAATGGTTGGATGATAGGCGAAAAAATAATGATTCGCCCTAAAACAAGTGTGTGATTTTGAAGCACTTTCTTGTCTGCCCTTTCCTACCGCAGCTAAGCGGAGCTAATTACGCCCCGTGTATGCTTCATCATATAGCACGTAATATTTATGTCAACTTCATGTTTTGGTTCAATAATTCTACCTGAAAGTTGATTTTGGCATTTAATGCTTTAAATACTTTCAAGATTGTATCAAAACGAGCATCAGTTAAGTGGTTCTCTATTTTGGATATTTGAGCTTTTTGAACACCGACCATCTTCCCCAATTGTTCCTGGGTCAGATTTCTTTCTTTACGAGCATTTTTTATGGCTTCACCAATCAAATCCATTCTCAGCTCGTATTCATATATTTCACGTTTTTTAGTCCCTCTTTTTCCGAGGTATCGATCTTTCACTTCATCAAAACTGTATGTTTTCATAACTATTTATTTTTAAAATATTCAAGCATTATTTGAGTGGCTTTTTCTATTTCCTTTTTTGGAGTTTTCTGGGTTTTCTTAACTATCCCGTGAGTCGCAACTACAATTGTTATTTGTTTGTCAGTCTTGTCCCAAAAAGCAAATAATCTGTATTGTTTTTTATTGTACAGCGTTCGAAATTCCCAAATCTCACTGGTTAGTTTTTTGAAAAGTTTACTGTCGTCCTTGACCTTAGATTTATCAATATTGAAAAGAATTTTATCCCTTGCTTTTTCTTCCAGTTTATCAAGAAAAATCAACACTTCTTCAGAAAACTCAACCTTGAATTTTTCTGTCATATCAATGCTTTTGTTAAAGATATAAGTTTCCTAATTAAGAAACAAATTTTTTAAATTTTATCCTGCCGCAAAATTTAGGTGTGAAAACAATAGCTTTGGAAGGTGTTGTGTTGTTGTAAGTCTAAAGAATCAGGGTTTAAACCTAAACTCCATCATCACCGGCAAATGATCAGAGGCAGTGCCAAAATCTTCCAAGACCTTAAAATCAATTTTCTCGATTCGATCAGCGGTGTAAAAAATATAATCCAGTTTAACATCCGGATTGTCTGCCGGAAAAGTAGCTTTTACCTTTTCCTTTTCAATAGGATAATAAGCTAAGGATGCGGCTTCCAAATCTTCGGTATCCAGGAAAAAACTGATTGTTGGTTCCTGTTTTTGTCCGGGCACATCGCTATATATCGGGTCACTATTGAAATCACCTGCCAGTATCACCGGGTAATCTTTGGCATATTGCCTGAAATAGCCCAAAACCTTTTTGGCCTGTGCCACCCTTGTATTCTGATCATAGGCTTCTAGGTGTACATTCATCAGAATCAATGGCTGTCCATCAATATCAATTTTAGTGATTTGCAATAAGCGGTCGATATAAAAAGCCTCGCGGTAATAAGGCATTTCCGGCATTTGCAATACAATGCGTTTGTCCTCGAGAACCGGGTAACGACTCAAAACAGCCTGCCCGGAAAGCAGCTTTCCAAAATGGAATTTGGGTGGCCAATAGGGAAACGGCAGATAGTTTTTGTCCCAATTGATCTGCCGGGCAGCATAGGCAAAACCCGTATTACCGGCAATGGCCTCCAACTGATCAATATTATACGATCTTTTAGCCCTGTAATCTATTTCCTGGAAAGCGATAAAATCAGGTTGCAGCTTATTTATCTCCGCATTTACATTTTCAAGATTGGATTCAAATAATTCAGACTTGCGCTCCACTGCAAGATTATTGCTCATTCCCGATAAATAGCCAATATTGTAGCTGATTATCATATAAGTCCTGTTTTCTACAAGCTCATTCCTGCCCTGCTCCTTATTTTCCCACTTGATGACCTGGGAATATTGGGACTGATCTACACTTCCAGAACTGCTCCAAAAGTAAAATACTACTATAACTGCAAAGACAATCAGAATAAAAAGTAGTAAAAACAGTATCAATCTATATAACATTTAGCAGCTCGTTTACAAAGTAAGAAGTCCTGTATAAATCGATGACAAGTTAATGTTTTTAGGCTTATTTACTGCTTTATATTGGTAACCTAAATTCGATAATTATTTAAAAGCTCTGCACCAATACTGCCTTAGCGTAATTCTCCCAACTGAACTGATCGGCCGTAACTTTCACGTTTTTGCGATCAATGGGATGGTCAATGAATTTCAGCATCTGCTCCGCCATGGAATCAATGTTTTCAGGCTCGGCCAAATAGCCATTGAAGCCCGGCTTTACCGTTTCGGGAAAATGCCCGACAGCCGTGGCCAATACCGGCAGATGAAAATTATAGGCGATGGACTCCACGCCCGAAGGCGTTGCCACCAAATAATAATTGCAAATGGCATCTGCTACCTGAAAATATTTGTGTACATCCTCATTGGGCACAAATTCATTGATGACTACTGTTTTGTCCTGTAATTTGTATTCATCGATCAATGCCAGCGGATTGTAATCTTCCTCATTGTCGCCCTTTTTTAGCACAAGGGATTTCGCCAGACCAAACAAGGATTTTTTTAATCGCGTGCTCCATTTTGTTTTGTCCAGCGTATTCCAAAAAGATTCGCCCACGATCAACAAAGAAACATCGTCCCGTTTTGCAGCCACTTTTGCAAATGCAGGAATCAACTGGTGCAGGCCCTTGTATTTTCTGATAAATCCAAAAAAGAGAAACACATGCTTTTTCAGGCCCAATTCCTTTTTCACTGCTTCCAGGTCAAAATTGGGGTCGGGCTGAAACATATCGTAAATCGGGTGGTACAATTTAATGACCGTTCGCGTTTCGCCAGAAGATCTTTCACCCGTCTCCGTAATATTGAATTTTTGATTGGGATACAATTCCTCCAATTCTTCTGCGCTTTTCAGGGAATGTACGATATAGCTGTGGGCTTTTTCCAATCCGTATTTCAAAAAGAAATTATCGATTGAACTGGCCTCTTTCTGTTTGACCAAATGCACATCAAAAAGCACTTCGATATTGGTATTGCGCATCAGCCAACGCGCCATCCAACCCATTGGCAAACCTTGCAGGGCAATGGCCCATTGAAAAATCACCTTATCTGGATTCAATGATTTTATAAAATCACAAGTCTTCTTCCAGCTCAGTGGATTGTTGTAATTGGTCAGGTAATCTACCGTGATGCCGGTTCCTTCCAGCAAATCCTTTTTACTGGCCTTATCGATAAAATCTCGGGGAATGATGGCGGGATATTGCTGTGTCCAGGAAACGATATGCACTTTGGTATTGGGCTGCTTGGCCAATGATTTCGCCAGCGAAGTATTGTAATTGGAAATACCGCCCTTAAACTGCGGCCCTGGCCCAAAACATACGATTGTCTTATCAGGCATTTTTTTTCTCCAGATTTTCTACCGCTTTGTCATACACCCTGCGCAGGCCTTCTTCAATGGAAATTTTAGGCTCCCAACCAAATTCATTTTTCACATAATCCATATTGGAATAGCGCGAATGAACGCCTACAGGCTTGTCCAGCAGCGGTTTGATTTCGGGTTTGTACCCTGCGAATTTTGTAAAGTATTCTATAATCTCAAGAAAACTAGTCAATCTGCCCTGACCGATATTTATAGCCCTGCCATCGGAAATATTGTCCAATGCCATTAGGATTGCATCAATACAGTCGTCAATATGCACAAAATCGCGGCCTTGCTTTCCGCTGCCCCAAACCTCGAAGGGATCTTCCTTGGCTGCTGCTCGGGCTGCAATGGCCGGAACGGGATAGGACAAATCCTGGTCTTCTCCATAACCGGAGAAAGGACGCACACAGGCCACGGAAATGCCATAATATTCAGCAGCAATCTGCGCCAGATATTCGCCAGTCAATTTTGACCAACCATAAGTCATATCGGGCTGTCCGAGGTTGCTGTGGAAATTGATATCACTTTCTTTCAATGCTACTGCATCTTTATCAGTTTGCAAATCAACAGGGTAAGCAGCACTGGAACTTGGGAACAAAACCCTGTCTGGCTTGTGGCGGCAGACCCAATAGAAAAATTCGGCATCAATGGCCAAATCGAGTGCCACCATCATGGGGTCGCCATCAATTTTAGCACGCCCTCCTACTATGGCCGCAAAATGAAAAACATCATTGAAAGTCTCAATTTCCAATCCGTAATCGTTCTTCAAAAAATTGCCATTTTCCATTAAATCCCTGAGAAATTTCCTGAAATCCTGCTTGAAAAACCAAATGCGCTCGTCTGCACCAATTAGCTCGGCATCCTTTACTTTTTTCGATTGAAAATCCTGTAACCATTCCGATGGATGTAGTCCAACAGAAAGATCGTCCACAATTATCAATGTTGCATCCGTAGTGTTGTAAAGGCGTTTGGTCAGATTTCGCCCCACAAATCCACAGGCACCTGAAACTAAATGAAACTTCTTCATGAATAAATTTGATTGAAATGATTTACTTTGTTCTTCCGCTTGGGATTTGGCAAAGCTAAGAATTTTAGGCATCATTATAATCTCATAAAGCAATCATCAAAGCAATGTGTTATGATAGAATTGAAAGTATTGGCTGTGGAGAAAATCAATGCAGCACAAAAAGTAAAAAATGCGCTGCTCAAAGAAACAGAACTGCTGGAAACCCTTCAAGAACTGGGCGCGCAAATCAAACAATGCTATGAAAAAGGCGGAAAAGTACTTTTTTGTGGAAATGGCGGAAGTGCCGCAGATGCCCAACATCTGGCCGCAGAACTAAGCGGACGATTTTATTTAGACCGCAAGCCACTTCACGCTGAAGCTCTGCACGTAAACACTTCATACCTCACCGCTACCGCCAATGATTATTCATTCGGGCAAGTCTATAGCCGACTGATAGAAGCCCAGGGCAAAAAAGGCGATATTTTGATTGGGCTCTCCACTTCGGGCAATTCCGAAAACGTGATAAAAGCATTGGAAAAAGCCAAAATGAAAGGCATGACTACTGCCGGATTTACCGGGGCATTCAACGGCCCAATGGAAGAGTACTGCGACTTCTTAATAAAAATCCCATCGCAGGACACGCCCCGCATTCAGGAAGGCCACATCCTGCTCGGGCATATTTTGTGCGAATGGGTGGAGGGTGCTTTGTTTGGGTAATCTCCAATGGGTCATGACCCATTGTTGGATAGTATGTCAAAACAGGAATGAAAGTTATTCGATGATTCGGACTTTTAGCATTGTTAATTATAAATATTTAATTGATGTAAAACTGGTAAAAAAGAGCTGATTTTTTTAACCATCGACAATAATCCCTGAAGGATCATATATTTTTATTCCATGGCCAGTGCTTTGGCAATGAGTACAGCTTTCACTTTGGTACTATTTTCGTTTCTTGATTTCTATCTTTCTAATTGCTTTTTCAAAGTCTCCTTCTCCTATGGTTTTTTGCCTATTCTCTTTAAATTTCCCGTATTCTCGCTCTGCATTTGCTTTTCCTAATTCGTGAGATATACTACCTGTATTTTTCAATATTTCTCGGTCGTTTAGTTTCAAATCCCATTTAATTTTTCAACCCAATCTTTCATATACATTGGCACTCTTCTCTGTGCCTGCCCTTGTGCAAAAATCAGATACTGTTCAACTAAATTGTTCAGTGCAGATAATTCTTCTTCATTGAGATAATTTTTTGCAATAGACACATCTGTCTTTCTGATTTGAGAACCTCTCCAAGTCGTTAACCCCATATTATCTTTGGAGCTATCTGCTCTTTCACTAATTATCTCTGCTGCCGTTTGGCCTGTAATTGCCCAATGTAGTTTGTTCTGAACAGTTTTGAAAAACTCAATGCTAATATCCAAAGTGGGGTCATAATCAACACTTGTTGCATAAATGTCCGTGATTTTCCGATAAAACCGTTTCTCTGAAGTACGAATATCTTGTATTCGCTTTTCCAATTCTTCAAAATAATCAAACGGTAAATCAGGGTTTTTCAAGCGTTCGTCATCAAGTACAAATCCTTTCACAATGTATTCTCGCAGGTGCTTGGTTGCCCATTGCCTGAATTTGGTTGCTATATGCGATTTTATGCGATATCCGACTGAAATAATGGCATCAAGGCTGTAAAAAACCTGCTTTCTTTTTACCTCTCGGCCTCCTTCTTTTTGAACTATTAAGAAATCCTTAATAGTTCGATTTTCCTCCAATTCACCTTCTTCAAATATGTTTTTGAGATGCATGTTTACATTGGGAACCGAAGTTTGGAATAATTCCGCCATCAATTTTTGAGTAAGCCAAACGGTTTCATCCTGAAAGCGAACGTCTAATTTTGTTTCTCCGTCCTCCGTTTGATAAATGATGATTTGGGATTTGTTTTCTTCCATTGTATAATGAATTGACTTTTAGCCCGGGATATTCAATACTCACGGAAAATGTAGGCTAAATTTTGTTTAATTCAAGCTAAAGATAGTAACCCTCCCTTTTTTCATGGAAATGCTCATCGTATTCTCGTGAATTGGGGAAAGGCAAGCTCTTTAATCCTCATACTTCCAAGATAAGAAATTTGAATAAAACTATAGCAAAATTGTCATTTGACAATTACATTTTCAAAAACCAACTTCCCTGCCTCCGCTCGCATCCTGCGAGTGGAAACTTTGTCAGCCGCTGGCTGATAATTCTATCCATTGACTAACATATTGAAATTTTCATTTCGGGTTTTCATTAGAGCAAGGCATCTGACTGTAGGAATCGGAATCCTATCGTTTCGCGATAGTTTAAATGAAATTTTATAACTTCAATTAAAACCACTTGCTTATAAAATCAAAAAAAACAACAGATATGAAACCAACAGTTACTCTATTTTCTGTATTGATTCAGCTTGTATTGATTATAGCAAGCTACAACTTTGCTTATAGCCAGGATTTGATTGACATTGAAGTAGGGAGCAATTATTTCGACCCTGATAGTGTCACCATAAATGTAGGGGATACGGTAAGATGGACCAATGTTTCGGGAAGTCACAATGTAAATGGCACCACAGGATCTTATCCCTCCAACCCCGAATCTTTTGGCAATTCAGTAGGATCTGGCTGGACTTATACATTTGTATTCTCTATAGCTGGAAATTATGATTATCACTGCGACCCTCATTTATTTGCGGGCATGACCGGGGTAATTACAGTGTTAGCTCCTGCAACTCCTTCAGAGATAGATTCCGTTACAGCAGATGTGAATGATGTTTGCCCCGAAACAAGCGTAACACTTACTGCACATGGAGTTGTGGAAGGCGATGGCGCTACCCTCACCTGGTATGATGGGCCGGGAGGAAACGGAAATAACCTGGATACAACCAATCCACTTGTGGTCAATCCGGGAGCTACTACAACCTACTATGCACGATTAGATGGCAGTGCCAATACCGTTGAAGACTCCGTTACCGTAAACGTATTGCCGAAAGACGATGCTTCCTTCAGCTACAGCAGTGGCTTCTTTTGCCTGACAGGAAGTGACCCCACTCCTACCATCAATGGCACAAGCGGAGGCGTATTTTCCGGAGACAATAATTTATCCATAAATTCAACTACAGGTGAAATAGACCTGCAAGCCAGCGGTGCCGGTAATTATGAAGTAATGTACAGAACCCTGGGCGTTTGTCCGGACACCGCCTATTTTGATATTGTGATCAATACCACACCAGATGCAGGATTTAGCTATACAGGATCGCCCTTTTGTGGCGGCCCGGGAGCAGGCATAGCTACAATTACATTAGACAGCGGTGCAAGTGCAGGCAATTTTTCAAGTTCTGCCGGATTAATTATTGATGCAGCTACCGGAACTGTCAATATATCTTCCAGTGCATTAGGAACCTATATCGTTACCAATGAAATCGTAGCTTCAGGTGGATGCCCGGCTGCATCCGCCTCGGACACCATTGTGATAGCCCAAATTTATAGTTTGGCAGAGGATGTCAGCATTTGCCAGGGCGAATCCTATACTTTTCCCGATGGGAATATTGGTATGACAGATTCAGTTTATACCAGCCTGCTCACCAGTTCAATGGGCTGCGACAGCACGATCACAACAACATTAACTGTTGAGCAAATTGACAAAACAGTCAATATGAACAATATCACTGCTACTGCCAATGAAACCGGAGCCACCTATCAATGGCTGGATTGCGACAACAATACTGAAATCCAGGGTGAAACGGGACAGGCTTTTACCGCAAGTACAAGTGGAAATTATGCAGTAGCCATCAACAAGAACAATTGCAGCGATACTTCCGATTGTGTAAATATTACTGTAATCGGAATTGATGAAAATACACTGATAGAAAAAATTGCAGTTTACCCCAATCCCAGTTCTGGTGATTTTGTACTTGAAGTAAAAGACATCTCCGGAAACATCCATTATGAAGTCACCGACCTTTCGGGCAAAGTGATTTTGCCACAAATACAGGTACAGCAAAAAAACACTTCTGTTTCACTTGATGCTGCCGCAGGTTTGTACTTTTTGAATATTTATTCTAAAAATGGAAGGACGAGTTTTAAGTTGCTTGTAAAATGATTCAAGCCTGAAGTTTATTTGCAAGCCAAATATTGTACAACCTGTCAGCTAAAACAGGGTTTGCTTTGTTAAATGCCTCAAGCATATCCCTGCATTTTTGCAATGCTGTTTTCAATGTTTTTTTATCACTAGAAACGATAAGTGCCTGATAAAACAACTTAAAGATTTGCGCCAGTTCTATGTTATTATAAAAACTCAATTTTTCCTTCCCCTTTCGGTGAAAGTACCTGATAAAATTATCTGTCTCCCTGATGCCTGATTCATAATCCTTAAGCATATAGGGCAATATGCAATAGATAAAGCGAAAATACTGGTATTCGGATTCCGGCCTTTTGCCCAATTGCCGGGGAATTTCTGATAGTACTCCATCATAATCATTATTGAAAATATGGCAAAAACACAGCAATCCCTTAAACCTGAAATGAACCCGCTGATTTTTGTCTATCTCTTTTTGGTATTTTTTAATCAAATCAATGACTATCTTGTATTTCCTCAATTTCATCAGCGTGCTGCAATAATTGAACAGAACATCCAACCTGACCTGTAGTTTCTTTTCAGAGGCAAAATCAAGTCCCTCTTTATGGTATTTTGCAGCTTTGCTCCATTTTCCCTCAAGCATATAGCTTCCGGCCAAAATTGCATAGGCATCCACTACTTTTAGCGGATAAACAACTTTCAATTTGAGTATATTCTTCAATGCTTTATGTGCAAAAGCAATTTTTTCGTTTCCGCTTGCCTGGTGATAATTTCCAACTTGCTCTATAAACTCTATATAGTTATTGGAAATTCTTTCTATATCCTTGTCGGGGCCAATATTAGTTTGCTTTAGACGAACGCCATATGAATTCAGGAAATCTTCCATGGCAACTTTGCCCTGCTGGTTCAGTGCTGTTTGTGTACGGTACCAGGTTTTAATATTATCAATATCCTCTGTCAACAACCGATGCGTTTCATTAAAAACATCTGCATTTAATTCCCGACAGCTCATCAGGTAATTGAAGTAATCCCGGTTGATGCGATGTGCATTGAAAAAATCATATTGTTCATGGGCAATTTTCAACGATTTGTAGTAAAGACTTTCATACTCACTCAACAAACCACGCTCTCGGTATGATTTAAGCAAATGATACTGTTGTAATGCAGGGTTATTTTTCAGTTCATTGGTATAGCTGCTTTCCTCAAGCAAGCCATGTATTTTTTCAGTGAGTAATCTTATCTCATTTCTCAACAGATAATCCTTCCCGGAATTATATTCACTTTTGAAAACTTTCTGAAACAAATCAGGCTTTTCGGGCAATATTTGGTCCTTACTCAATGAGGATAATGCAATATTCAGCAATTTTTCGAGGCTATGTCGATTCTGCTTTTTTATCACATTTCGCAATTGCTGCCGCTCAGAATTGTTCAGGGATTTCAATAAACGCAAGGCTTTTAATTTTTTCATACTCAGTAGTTTTTAATTTGTTTTCCTCACAATCCCGAAAAATTGTTTTGATCAAGTGCTTAATACATAGTGTAATTTTGACTAAATTAAATGGAAAAACCAAAATTCAGTATTTCCAACTATTACCATTAGGTCCTATTGATTTTTTAAAATCCTCACTAAAAAAACCAGGTTATGAAAAGCATTTTGATTACACTTCTGGCAGTATTTGTTTCTTTGCTTCCTGCCCAGGAAAACACTTTTCAGGCTCCATGTCTGTACGATCAGTTAGAAGCAGAATTTAAAGCAGAAGAACCCGAGGCATATGCACTGTACCAACTTGCACACCAAAGAGCTGCGGCAGAACTTGCAGTAAAACAACAAAGTAAACGCAGCACACCCGCAACGGCAAGCTGCCCCGATGGCATACGTATCATCCCCCTCTACATCCATATTCTACACAATGGAGGCAATGCAAATGTAGCTGGTGACAATAATTTTACAACAGCAGAAATACAAACTGCCATAGATCAACTGAATATGCACTACCAGGGGACACATCCAAATCTAAACAGGGTTCAGGATCAATTCTGGGCCAATGGAAGTGCAAGTGCCAATACCTGTATTCAATTTTGCTGGAACAATAATGACCTGAACCGTGTGAATTTAAACATGGCGCCTTTTAATGCTACAGTGATTGATCCTAACAACAGGATAATCAGCGGACAAGATATGGTAGCTTCACCGATAAAAAATCGTTGTCAGTACCTAAACCTATATATCGGAAACTATGGTATTGGAATAGCCGGAGGAGGTCTTCTGGGCTATGCCCGTAATCTTTTTCATTCAGGAGTAGGAGTCAGAATTGATGACAATGCTTTTATTCCGGGAGGCCTGATAACAAACCCTATAGTTAATTTAGGAACGACCTTGACCCACGAAATTGGACATTTATTAGGACTTTCACATATCTGGGGCAAAACCAATATTGCAAATTGGAATCTTTTAACGCCCGCAACTTTCTGTGGCATAGATGATGGTTTTTCAGACACCCCCTTGCATGGACGCCCGAGTTCCGGTCCCGGAGCGGGTGTGCCCAATTATGTTCAAAACGAAGTTGTCACACATTGTGGCAATACTATAATGTGGACCAATTTTATGGATTACAGCAGCAAGCCCTGGACCGTAAACTTTACACATGAACAAGTAGCCTATATGAAGCTGTATCTCAAACAGGCTGAAAACTTGCTGCCCTTTGCAAATAACCTTAATCCTCCATGCAATTCAACAGGCGGAGTACTGAATGGTGAATCCAAATGCAATCAGGGAGCACTGGCCTGTGCAGCACTGCTCATCAATATCCCACATGATACTTTGCGCATTTGCGGTACAGACACCATTAATCTAAATCAGTACACCCAAAACTGGAATTACAATACAAACGTAAGCCCTACAACCGAATATTCATGGCACATAGGAAGCCTGACCGGCCCATTGGTTGAATTTCCTGCAAAAGCTGTTGTAAGCGGCAATTCACCCATCTGCAAACCGGACACCATTGAATATTGGCTTAACATCAATTGCAGTACCAGCGGTACCAAACAAATGGGTGGAAAAGTGGTTGTCCTGTCCTACCTGACTCCTGAACAATTATTGGCCAGGTACTTGAAAAACGGGGATTGTGATACCGGCCCCGGCCCCGAATTTTCAGCAGCCGACCTTGCTGCCAACTGTGATGATTACATCACTTTTACTCCACATAGCAATCCTACTTTTCCCACTACGGTTTCTGGAGAAATTGTCTATACAGTTGATTTCGATTCCACTGTGGTAGGTCCATGCTGCAGCCAGCCCTGCTCACGTATTGATACAGCCCAGTATCGTTGCGAAATGACTCCCGGACAGTGCCCGGGCGTGGCATTTTCAGGAGGCAACATGAATGTACTTACACCTTGTCCCGACTACAATTTTGAGGATGGATTTCAATACTATGAAAATACGCTCATCAGTCTTTTTGACCCCAATGGATATGTAAATGATATCTATTACTTTTCAGACCCTGAGCGCTCAGTGCCATTTGATGAAAACCGGGATTATACCTATGACGGAGATGGCTGTGGATTTGGAAGCAATGTTTTTATCTATACTTCGCTGGGCTGTGACACCAGTGGAAATGGCGTGCCGAATGGTTATATCCCCCTGGGTACAGTAACCCTGCACGACCCGGCTCCTTTTCCAGAAGCACCTTCAATATCCTATATCATTAACGGGGATATGGATTGTATCTATGAAATTGTCCCGGCCTGTCCTTTGGATGATGTAACCCCAAACCCGCTTCCGGTAGAAACCTGTGGAAGCACGGGAAGCGATATAAGCTTTAGCGTTCTAAGTTTTTTTGACTGTGAAAAAAGTTTTGTGGTTAAAAAACCTGACTGCCCTGCATGTACACCACAAAACGAATGTGTCAGCAGTACTTTTACAGGAGGTAGTGAGTCCATTTGTTCTGGCAGCACACTTTCAGGTGGTTTTCCCGATCTGGGCATATCGGATGCCAGTTTGTTTTCAGAAATTATTTGGACTGACCGGCCTATAGAAATGCAGGGAGTAAATACTTATCCTGAGGAACCAGATGATTTGCCTGGCTACAATGGGCCAACGCTTAATTCCAATCCCTCCACTGGCTTACCCGAAACACAGGTTTATTTTGCCTATGCAATTTGCGATCATGACAATGACCCATCCACTCCTGCTGTATATCAAATGCTGGGGGGATATGAGATTACCATTGAACCTGTTCCTGATGCACGCATTACGCCTGTTTGCCTTAATAACGATTCACAGAATTTCTACATCGAAATAGAGTTACATTCCAATGCCCAATCCAATACATTTACCGCCACCAATGACTACAATGCCGACTTTGTATCATTCAATGCTCCGGGAACAAAAACACTTGGTCCATTCCCCAATGGCACCGACATCATTGTTGACTTTGCCATTGATGGTGGTTGTTCCATAAGCAAAACTTTTAACACAGGTTGTACCAGTGCCTATTGCAGCACTCCTGAATTGAATTACACCGACACCTGTATATTGAATTCCGCAAATAATCAGACCGAATACTGGATCAAGGGCAGTATTACCGGAAACACAATCGGTTATCTTTTTGAAATAACCAATAATGTGAGCAATGACACATTCTATGCAAGCATGAACGAACCAAATGTGTATATCGGTCCTTTTCCCTCCTCTCAAAATGTGGAGGTCACAGCTACAAACTACGGCAACAGGCAATGTTTCAGTACAGATGAAATTATCCCGGTTTCCGAATGTTCGGCAAACAATATTGACCTGCCCGAACAATCTGAAATTAAAATATACCCGAATCCTGCCGATGGATATATTAACATTGAAATCCCTTCTGAAGTAGCAGCAATACCAATTACAATACAGTTGTTTGATGTGATTGGCAAAGAGCTCGCTCAACATTTAATGGAGAAAGGAGAAAAAACCATCAGTATCCCTTTGACTGATTTTAGTTCCGGGATATACCTAATGAGGATATCTGCTCAGGAAAATCAAAAATACAACCAGGTACTGCGTTTCGTGAAAAGATAAGCCAAGTTTTTCAATCCAGGACTTGCAATCCTGTTTTGGAGAGTCATCCGATGACTGCACCCAATTGATGATTCCAAACTCAAAATACTGCGAATAGCTTATGAGCCATAGTCATCGGATGACTCACGTTTACCAAAGCCGTTCAATATGAGCTTCATCAATCACAGCATAGGATTCCTCCATGAATTTATTTTCATCAAAACCTATAAGCTGCATTGCCAAATTGCAATTGCAAAGGGTTCCGCTCCTCAAACCCGCATAATCTCGAAAAGATGAGAACTCCCAATCCTCCAAACGCTTTACAAGACCTGCCCTCATCGGGTTTTGATGTATATAGTTGAAACATATGAAAGGATAATTTTCATCAGATGAATTCAATGCTTTGGCTTTTGTTTTTTGTTGAAAGACAGACCCTGTAACGTTTTGCTGTTTTTGAATTGCACGTGTGTAAGATCTGAGTATAACAGCAATAGCCATTGAAATAGGATGTTGCGACTTTTCCTTATTTATCGGGCGATTTTTAGAAACACCATCAATATTCTTACTGGTATAAACCAAAAAATGAAAATGATTGGGCATTAGACAATATGCCAGCAAACCACAATGTGGCATAAGATGTTTTCTAACCTTCCTTAAAAAGTATAAATAATTCTCTCTTTTGAAGAATACAGTTTGCTTGTTATTGCCACGGTTGTATATATGGTAAATCTCGTTGTCAGTAAATCGCATGATTTGAAGATAAGTATATTTTGATATTTAACATAGCTAGCTAAAGAATTGAAAATATCCTTCAACTCCCCAATTAAAAGAAAGTCATTTGATTGATTTGTATTGAATAACAGTTTCAGTAATCAGTCGACATAAAATCGATGACTGCCCACATCTGATTAGAAAGTAATTCTTGCTGCAGTAGGAGTATTCAAGAAAAAGACCATGCCATAGTCATCCGATGACTGCACCCAATTGATCTTTCTAAACTCAAAATACTGTAGAATAGTCTATGAGCCATAGTCATCGGATGACTCACGTTTACCAAAAGCCCCCACTCCTGTTTCCCCAGCAGTAAAGCAACCTCAAATTACCAAGCCCCTCCTTGCCAAAAAATCAAACTTATTTAGACCCATTCTTAACTACTCACTTATCCTCAACATTGTTGGTGGTTTTTGTATTAATAAGGTAATTTTGCAGCAGTGTAAAAAAACAAAAGATGAGTTTGGTCAACAGTACTATTGGTAAAAAACTTTGGATGGCATTGACAGGGCTTTTCCTGTGTGTCTTTCTGATCGGTCACCTGGCCGGCAATCTGCAATTGTTCATACCCGGAGAAGCCGGACGCCTGCAATTCAATGAATATGCAAAATTCATGACCAGCAATCCGGTGATTAGGATTCTGTCTATTGTCACCTTTGCAAGTGTTATCCTTCACGTGGTAGATGCAGCAATCTTGTCAAGAAAAAACAGAGCTGCAAGACCTGTAAAATACAACTACAGCAAAGCCAGTGAAAACAGCCTTTGGTCTTCCCGCAACATGGGCATCCTCGGTACGCTGATCCTGGCTTTTATTGTTTTGCACCTTTCCAATTTCTGGTACAAAACACATTTTGGCGGTCTGGAGATGGATGCCAATGGCAACAAAGACCTGTATGCAGCGGTAATGTTCTCTTTTGACAAGTTGTGGTATGTAGTGGTTTATGTGCTGGCTATGATCCCCATCGGGTTTCACCTGGTGCATGGATTCCAAAGTGGCTTCCAGACCCTGGGCATCAACCATTCAAAATACAGTCCGCTGATCAAAAAATTCGGTTTGTTGTTCGCAGTGATCATACCGGTGGCATTTGCGCTTATCCCGGTGAATTTATATTTGGGAAATCCCATAGGCCAACTGCTTTTTAATTAAAGTCGGCAATTGAACAAAAAATTACAGATTTACAACCCGGAAACAAACACCGGGCGATAAATGAAAAAACAAGCAAATGAGTTTAAATTCAAAAATTCCCGAAGGCCCGATAGATAAAAAATGGACCAATCATAAAAACAATATCCGACTGGTCAATCCGGCCAATAAACGCTCAATTGATATAATCGTAATAGGTACAGGGCTGGCCGGAGCTTCTGCTGCCGCTTCGCTTGCAGAATTGGGCTACAATGTAAAATCATTCTGCTTCCAGGATTCTCCGCGCAGGGCGCACTCCATTGCAGCACAGGGCGGAATCAATGCAGCCAAGAATTACCAGAATGACGGGGATTCCACCTATCGCTTGTTTTACGACACCGTAAAAGGTGGCGACTACCGCTCTCGCGAAGCCAATGTTTACAGATTGGCAGAAGTTTCTGCAAACATTATCGATCAATGTGTAGCACAGGGCGTGCCATTTGCCAGGGAATACGGTGGCTTGTTGGACAATCGTTCTTTCGGTGGTGTTCAAGTTTCAAGAACTTTTTATGCCAAAGGACAAACCGGACAGCAATTGTTGCTGGGTGCATACTCGGCCATGTCCCGTCAAATTTCCAAGGGAAAAATAAAAATGTACAATCGCCACGAAATGCTAGACATAGTAAAAGTGGACGGTAAAGCCAGAGGTATAATCGCAAGGAATTTAATTACTGGAGAAATAGAAAGACATTCAGGTCATGCCGTGGTATTGTGCTCCGGTGGATATGGAAACGTGTTTTTCCTTTCGACCAATGCAATGGGCTCAAACGTAACGGCTACCTGGAAAGCACATAAAAAAGGTGCCTATTTTGCCAATCCATGTTTTACGCAAATCCACCCAACTTGCATTCCCGTATCTGGTGACTATCAGTCAAAATTGACTTTGATGTCGGAATCCTTGAGAAACGATGGAAGAATTTGGGTGCCCAAAAACAAGGAAGATGTTGAAGGAATCAGAAATGGATCAGTAAAGCCTGAAAAAATAAAAGAAGAAGATCGCGATTATTATTTGGAAAGAAGATATCCAGCTTTTGGAAATTTAGTACCTCGTGATGTTGCCTCCAGAGCGGCCAAAGAAAGATGTGATGCTGGCTTTGGCGTGAACAAAACAGGACAGGCAGTTTTCTTGGATTTTGCTGCGGCCATTGAGCGCTACGGAAAAATCGAAGCCAACACCAAAGGATTGAATCCCGATGACAAGGCGCTGGTAAAAGAGTTGGGGACAGAAGTAGTAAAAGCCAAATACGGCAACTTGTTTCAGATGTATGAAAAAATCACGGACGACAATCCATACGTAACACCTATGAAAATTTACCCTGCAGTGCATTATACTATGGGCGGCATTTGGGTAGATTACAATTTAATGACCACCATTCCCGGCTGTTTTGCCTGTGGCGAGGCCAATTTTTCCGATCACGGAGCCAACAGGCTTGGTGCTTCTGCATTGATGCAGGGACTGGCCGATGGTTATTTTGTGATCCCCTATACCATTGGTGATTATCTGGCGGATGATATCAGAACTGGTGAAATACCAACTAATACTGCCGAATTTGACGAAGCTGAAAATGAAGTGAAAGCCCGTCTTGAAAAACTTTCCGCCATCAATGGAAAACGCAGCGTAGATTTTTTCCACAAAGCACTGGGACACATCATGTGGGAATATTGCGGAATGGCCAGAAATGAAGAAGGCTTGAAAAAGGCCATTTCAGAAATTCAAAAATTGAGAAAGGAATTTTGGGAAGATGTAAAAGTCTCAGGCGAGCTGAATGAGTTCAATCCAGAATTGGAAAAAGCCGGTCGTGTTGCAGATTTCCTCGAATTGGGAGAGCTGATGTGCATAGATGCATTGAACAGAAATGAATCCTGTGGCGGGCACTTCCGTGAAGAATCACAAACAGAAGAAGGAGAGGCCAAGAGGAATGATGCTGAATATACTTTTGTATCTGCCTGGGAATATACGGGAACACCCGAGCAGCCTAAATTGAATAAAGAAGAATTGACGTACGAAAATATTGAACTGAAACAGAGGAGTTATAAGTAGTTGATTAGCAGACTAGTTGACTAGAGATTTAGTTTACTAGATGATTCGTTTACTTGTTGGCAAATAAATGACAATAACGAATTTCATTTAATAACTAATAAATTATATTACCATATTTAAACCCGCATTATGCAATTGAAAAGTAATTGCATAATTTGACGAATGAAAATCAATAACTTATCATGAAATGGAGATTTTCATTGTCAGGGTTAAATCGTACAAAGAATCAAAAATGCTGAACAGCTTTTTAAATAAACTGAAATAAATACTAGTCAACTAATCAAGCAGTTTGCTAGTCAACTAAAATAACACAGCAATGAATTTGACACTAAAAGTTTGGAGACAGAAAAATACAGAAGACAATGGAAAAATGGCTGAATACCAGCTTAGTGATATTTCCCCCGATATGTCTTTTCTGGAAATGATGGATGTGCTCAACGAGCAACTGATCAATAAAGGGGATGACCCAATAGCTTTTGATCACGATTGTCGTGAAGGGATTTGTGGATCCTGTAGTATGTTTATCAATGGCAGGCCACATGGGCCGGGCGAGCTGATCACCACCTGTCAGTTGCATATGCGCAGTTTTAAAGATGGCGATACCATATATATTGAACCCTGGAGGGCCAAAGCTTTTCCCGTAATTAAAGACCTGGTAGTAGATCGTTCTTCATTTGACCGCATTATCCAGGCAGGAGGTTATGTTTCCGTAAACACCAGTGGAAACAGCCAGGATGCCAATGCACTTCCAGTGCAAAAAGAAAATGCCGATAAGGCTTTTGATGCAGCCACCTGTATAGGTTGTGGTGCCTGTGTTGCAGCTTGCAAAAATTCATCGGCTTCATTGTTTGTTTCTGCCAAGATCAGTCAGTTGGCACTATTGCCACAGGGAAAGATTGAAGCAGAAAAACGAGTGCTGAGCATGGTTGGCCAAATGGACAAGGAAGGATTTGGTAGCTGTACCAATACCGGTGCCTGTGAAGCGGAATGTCCGAAAGGAATTTCCCTGGAAAACATCGCACGTATGAACCGCGAGTTCTATAAAGCCACTGTTGTATCGGAGGAATAAAGGGATGAAAAACTGAATTGCAAAAAGTGTAGGGGG
>JBBDNB010000057.1:86150-127802 GCA_040877935.1 Chitinophagales bacterium | reverse complement strand
CCCCTACACTTTTTTTTTAGGACAAGACAAGACAAAGACATCTCGCAGTAGCCACAAGGCATGCCTTGTGGCTACTGCGAGATTGTGCTACTGCGTGGTTGTGGTTGACAATTCTTTTGATTTTACCTCTTTGGTTCTGGCTTGTCCAGGTTAGGAGCAAGCATTTTAAAACAAAACTGATTATCAGCAAATCTTTGCGTACTTTTGCACCCTGAATGAACTTTATCAGAAGTTGACTGCTTATGATGGTTTATTCATAAATATTCTATTCAATAAATAGCAGTTTAACAAAGCAGCACATCTTAAGTGTCAAGTCTCGGTAAAATGTACAGATACCAAAGGTAAAAACCCGTCAGGTTTTAGAAGCCCCAATAAATTGCATAAAAATCAACCAATGACATCATTCAAATCGCTTGGATTAAAACCCGAAATAGTTCAAGCCGTAGAAGCCCTCGGATTCGAAAAACCTTCTGAAATCCAGGAAAAAGCCATTCCTCCCCTTCTTGAAAAACCACAAGACCTCGTAGGACTGGCACAAACCGGCACCGGAAAAACAGCAGCTTTCGGCCTGCCACTGGCGCATTTGCTGGATTTTAGCAAAAAACAAGTACAGGCAGTTATAATTTGCCCCACACGCGAACTTTGCAATCAGATACACGCTGATTTTAAGGATTTTCTGAAATTCATTCCCAAAGCCAAAACAGTAGCCATTTATGGCGGAGCCAGTTTTGGGGGACAATTGAAAGAACTCGATCAGAAACCACAGATCATTGTGGCCACCCCTGGTCGCCTGATGGATATGATGAGGCGCAAAAAAATAGACCTGAGCAAAGTGCAATACTGTGTGCTTGACGAAGCCGATGAAATGCTCAATATGGGCTTTAAGGAAGATATTGACAGTATTTTGGCTGATACCAATGCCGACAAAAAAGTGTGGTTGTTTTCTGCCACCATGCCACCTGAAATCGCCCGTATCAGTAAGACTTATATGCACAATCCGGTGGAAGTAACTGCCGGAACAAAAAACTCAAGTGCGGAAAACCTGGAACACCATTACTTTATAGTAGATGGTCGCCAGCGCTTTGCCGTTTTAAAAAGAACACTGGATTTCTGGCCCGATATGTACGGCCTGGTTTTTTGCCAGACCCGCAGGCAGGTCATTGAAGTGGCCGAAAAGTTGGCCAAATCGGGCTATCCGGTAGATGCCCTGCACGGTGAACTTTCGCAGCCGCAAAGAGATGCCGTGATGAAAAAATTCAGGGAAAAATCCATTAGCGTGCTCGTAGCAACCGATGTAGCAGCACGAGGTATTGATGTGGATGATATCACACATGTGATCCACTTCAATTTACCCAATGAAATTGAAAACTATACCCACAGAAGTGGAAGAACAGCACGTGCCGGTAAATCGGGGATTTCCATTGCATTGATCACCCCGGCAGAACAAAGAAAAATCAAAGATATTGAGCGGAAAATCGGCAAGAAAATGGAACATTCACAAGTTCCTGCCGGTGATGAAGTGGTGAAAAACCAATTGGCCGGTTATCTCAAGGAATTGATTGAAGCACCTGTTGACAATAAATCTTTTACAGAATGGAGGGCTATGGCTGAAAAAGAATTGGCAGCTATTTCCAAAGAAGAACTGATCGAAAAAATCCTGGCACTTAAGCTGAAAGATATCGTAACAGAACACAGCAATGCACCCGACCTCAACCGAAAGGCAGGTAGAGGTAGTAGAGATGGCGGATCATCTTATGGCAGCGATCGCGATAAATTCGCCACTCTTTTTATCAACCTCGGTGAAATGGATAAATTAGACAAAGGAGGTATGCTGCGCTTTATTTGCGAGAATTCAAATGCAGAAGGATCTGCTGTTGGTAAAATTGATGTGAAACGCGAATTCAGTTTCGTGGATGTGCAAAAAGAATTGGCCGATGATATTATTGGACAATTGCGCGGAGCAAAAATGAAAAACCGTCCTGTAAAAGTTGAAGTGGCTGAAAGAAGTCAGTCAAGAGGAGGAGGAAACAGAAATAGTGGAGGAGGCAGAAATAAGAGGAAGGGTTTTAAAAAGAAATCATTCAATAAATCTGAAGGTTTTGAGCGCAAAAGAAAGCGGAAATACACTAAATAATGTTATATTAATTAATGGATGAAAGAAGTTTGAGTAAACGAAAGTGCAACTCCTTGGAAAATCGTTACTGTTTATAAAACTTCTAAAATAAATAAGTACCATGCAAATTAAATATAACAAGGAAAACGACATTGTTTATATTCAACTCAGTGAAGCACCCATTGCCGAAAGTGACGAAGACAAAAAAGGCGTCATTATAGATTATGCTGATGACGGAAGTATTGTAGGAATTGAAATTTTAAATGCTTCAAAAAATTTAAATGATCCTTCGGATATAAAGTATGTAGCCGCCTGATTGTAAAGTTATTCATGGTTGCTAAATAGTTTCTTTATTCTGTAAATATTTAAAACACAATAAAATATTAACAGAAAGTCATTAAGAAATTACCTTTTTGAAAAACTTCCCATGCCTTCATTACTTTGGAAATTTTAAGTTCAGCCGATATATCAAAAAGTATAATTCAAATTAACATTTGGTCAAATTAATTTTGTAGCCCTAAACGATTATCACATATTTGTCAGAAACAAAATGCTGTTATACCCATTATACACAGTGAAAATCGCAAGGAGGCTATATGGAAAATAAAGATTACAGCAAAGGAAACCTACTGGTTGCAGAGCCTTTTTTACAGGATCCCAATTTCAAGCGCAGCGTGACATTGATCTGTGAACACAGTCCAGAGGAAGGCAGTGCCGGACTGGTATTGGGAAAAAAAATGAACATGACCCTGGGAGATGCCATTCCCGATCTGAAAAAACATAAATACCCACTTTACCTCGGTGGCCCTGTTGCCAATGACACTTTGCATTTTCTGCACAATTTTGGCGAAGAGCTGGATGGCAGCAATGAAGTGTGTGAAGGACTGTGGTGGGGCGGCAATTTCGAGCGCTTGAAAATCATGATCGATCTTGGTGCTGTATCCCCTGATGATATCCGTTTTTTCATTGGTTATAGTGGATGGGCGCCCGGGCAACTGGAAATGGAAATGCAGGAAGAATCCTGGTTTACCCACCCTGCTCGTGCCGAACATATTTTCAAAAAACAATCTACAGACTCACTCTGGGAACAAATATTGCTTGAAAAGGGCGGGCAATACAAGCAGATGATCAATTACCCGGAAGACCCGCAGTTGAATTGATTGTTTGCTTAATTTATTTGAATATTTATCAGAACTTTAGCTATAATTATGTATCAATACTGCTATCTTAAAGGTTATATTTAAAACCACCTAAATTCACTTTCAAGATGAACGGCATACTTGAACAAATAAAAAAAACACTTGCTGCCCATCTGCCCGATTTGCAGAAGCGCTATCCCATAGAGCGGCTGGCACTTTTCGGTTCACTTACGCGGGATGATTTTGAAGAAGGGAAAAGCGATGTTGATATTCTAGTGGAATTAAACGGGGATATGGATTGGAATTACTTTGATCTCGTGTGGGAATTGAATAAGCTGTTTCCCGAACTTAAGGTGGATGTAGTAAGCCAAAACGCCATACAACCGCATTATTGGGAATATATTGAGGAGGATCTGCAATATGTCTAAGCGAAGTGAAAAACAACTGGAACAACTGAAAGAAGAATTATAAGCAAATGATCAATTACCCGGAAGACCCGCAGTTGAATTGATTGTTTGCTTAATTTATTTGAATATTTATCAGAAGTTGAGCGGTGAGAATGTTTGCGATAATTGATATCTTGAAGGTTACAATTAAAACTACCTAAATTCACGATCAAGATGAGCGGCATACTGGAACAAATAAAAAATACACTTGCAGCCCATCTACCCGACTTGAAAAAACGCTACCCCATTGGGCGGCTGACTTTATTTGGCTCAGTTACCCGAAAAGATTTTGACCCTGATAGAAGCGATATAGATATTCTGGTAGAGTTCAATGGCGATATCGGCTGGGAATTTTTTGATCTTCATGAGGAACTGGAAAAAATATTAAACAGAAAAGTGGATTTGGTATCAAAGCGTGCTTTAAAACCCCATTATTTGGAGCATATCAAAAAGGATTTGGTTGATGTCTTATAGCTCCAAAATATTGATCATTGATATGCTGGATGCAATAGGTGCTATCCTGGATTTCAGTTCTTAGTTGGAATATTTTTAGCTTTAAAATATGTTATTATGCCGGCATTTTGGTTTTGGAGTGGTGTACCAGCCTTATGGTTTTTTTGTAATTTCAAGTTTGAATAAACATGCAGGAGAACCAACATATAGAATATAAATTGAACTGGAGGGATGAGTACCTTAAAACACTCTGTGGCTTCGCCAATGCAGAAGGCGGGGAGTTATTGATAGGTGTGGACGATAATGGGGTTTCTACTGGCATAATCGACAGCAGGAAATTGCTGGAAGCCTTGCCCAATAAAATTTTGCAAAAATTGGGCATTCACGCTCTTGTACATCAAATTGAAAAAGATGGGGAAAACATTTTAAGCATTATCGTTGACAGGTATGATGTTCCAATTTCCTTTAATGGCAAATACTACATCCGCACAGGAAGTACTACTCAAGAATTGAAAGACAAAGAGCTTACCCGTTTTTTGCTGAAAAAAAGCAAAATGTCCTGGGAAGGAATTACCGAGGACAAGGCCAATTTAGACGATATAAGTGAAGATACCCTTGCAAAATTTAAAAAGCTGGCGAAAAAGCGTGTGCCGGGCATTGAAAATGAGGACACGCACTCCGTGCTGAAAAAGTTACATCTGATTGATACGGAAGGTCATTTAAAACGGGCTGCCATCCTTCTTTTCGGCAATGATCCTTTGAAATATTACCACAGTGCCTACTTCAAAATAGGCAAATTTATGAGCGATACCGATTTGGTTACGGATGACGTAATTGAAGGAAACTTATTTGACCAACTGGATTTGATACTTGAAGTACTGCGGGTAAAATACCTGAGATTAATGGTTAAGGGATATAAAGACTGGAAAAGGATTGAAGAATATGAGTATCCCGAAGACGCCATGCGCGAGGCGGTCATCAATGCCCTAATCCACAAGGATTACACGGGCAGCCATACACAGATGAAGATTTACCCAGACAAGATTATGCTCTGGAATCCCGGCACACTCCTTGAAGGTATCACTATCAAGCAGCTAAGGGCATCGCACCAGTCTGTGTTGCGAAATGAATTGATCTGCAATGCGTTTTATAAGGCGAGTTTGATTGAAAGCTGGGGAAGGGGTACGGTTCAGATTACTGAGAATTGTCTGGAAGCGGGATTGCCCGAACCGGAATTTCGAGAAGCGTTTGGTGGATTTGAAGTGATTTTTTATCAGGACAAATACACAGAGAAGTACCTGAAAGATTTGGGATTAAATGAAAGGCAGGTTAAGGCGGTTAATCACATAAAAAACATTGGAAAAATTACCAATAAAACATACCAGGAAATCAATTCAGTATCCAATAAAACGGCCTACATGGAATTAGCTGAAATTGTTGATCTACAAATTCTAAAAGTCCAGGGAAAAGGGAGGTCTATTTCCTATACCCTTAAATTGTAGCAAAGTAATGGTTAAGTAATGATTGCGTAATGAAAGTAACGATAAAGAAATGTTTGACCTAACACAACAGAAACAAAAGGAGCTGGCTCTTTCTATGAAATTTGAATTGCGCCAAAATCGGATTTATATGGTGGGCAGGTTTTGTTCAAACTTTTAGGTATAACCGAGTGTGTGGAAATGATCAACTACCCGGGAAACCCACAGTTGAATTGAGCATTTGCTTGTTTTTCTGTTTGATTATTTCAAAACAATAAACTTAAGATTTAATGTTATTGTTTTCGATAAAATAATTTACCTTAACCAAAATAGACTTAGAAAAAGCTTGAAAAATGAATGATCTATTAAAACGCATTACAATAGTACCAGACCTTTGCAACGGTAAACCAAGCATCAGAGGCATGAGAATTACCGTTGAAACTGTTTTGCAATATCTTTCAGCCGGTGTTAGCCCTGAGGATATTTTAAAAGCATATCCATTTCTTGAAAAAGAAGACATACAAGCATGTATAGCTTTTGCCTTAAAGGGTTTATTACTTCAGAAAAATGAAATTCAACTGGTAGCTTAAATGAAAGAAATGCAGTTTTTGGTAGATGTAAATCTGCCAAAATTTTTCAGCTTTTTTAATTCCCCCAATTTTTCCGTTTGTTCAAGATATTAATCTACAATTGATTAAATAATGAATCCAATTTCAATAGCCATACATGGTGGTGCTGGGAATATTTCCAAAAACCAGCTCAGTGAAAGCCGGGAAAAAGCAGCTACTGAACTGCTTCGGAAAACGCTCTCCTCAACCTACCAAATGCTGCGCAAAAATGCCACTGCCATAGAAGTGGTTGAACATGCGGTAATGTTGCTGGAAGACGATCCGCTTTTCAATGCGGGAAAAGGATCGGTATTCAACCACCTGGGAAAGCAGGAAATGGATGCCGCCATAATGGACGGCAGAAACCTGGAAGCTGGCGCGGTGGCAAACGTGAAAAATGTGAAAAACCCCATTGCGCTGGCAAGGCTGGTAATGGACAAATCAGAGCATGTGCTGCTGGCCGGAGCTGGTGCCGAGGATTTTGCCCGCCTGGTGAATTGCCCATTTGAAGCCGACAGTTACTTCTTTGACCAATTGCGCTATGACCAATTGCAAAACATAAAAGACAGCGACAAAAGCGCTTTGGACCACTCCGTAAATACCGATGAAAAGTACGGCACAGTTGGAGCTGTGGCCTTTGATGCTTATGGCAACCTGGCTGCTGCCACTTCCACCGGAGGCATGACCAACAAAAAATACGGCAGGATTGGCGATTCTCCCTTGATTGGAGCCGGTACTTATGCCAACAACAAAACATGTGCGGTTTCCTGCACCGGAAGCGGGGAATATTTTATCCGCAGCATGGCCGCAATAAGACTTTCCTGCCTGATGGAATACAAAGGGCTGGACCTGCAAGCTGCTTCGAAAGAAGTAATTGAAAAAACTATTGCGGGTTTAGGCGGCAGTGGCGGCTTAATTGCAGTTGACACAAAAGGCAATATTGCAATGCCTTTCAATACTACGGCCATGTACAGGGGGGCTGTGGATGGCTTTGGTGGAGAAGTGGTGGGGGTGTTTTGAAAAAATTATTCCCGCATACAAGTATTTGTTACTTGCGTGAGTTTGATTTTAAAGAGTTATAATTCATAATACGTTTATCACATTATTCACTTTACGTATTATCCCGAAAAAATATAAATACTCGCTATTTGATCTGCATCAATCCTGACAGAGACTTTTTGGAGCCATGCCAGGGTTAAGATGACACCCTTTCAACCAAAGGAAACTGAATCCTTACACTTGTACCACCCGAACTGCTTTCAATGGAAAAATCAGTGGAGCGTTTGTAATACTGCTTGTAAGCTTCCAACCTCTCTTTCAGGCCTTTCATAGACCAGGACTGGTGGTTGTCTTTGCCGTGGCTTCCAATACTGCGGCCATGTACAGGAGCGCTATTGGAAGTGGTATGGATAGTGTTGTGGGAGTGTTTTGAGTATTTTATAATTAATATTATATAGTTTTTTTGTGTGTACATTTAAGCAAATCACAACTGATGTATTGTTGAATTTTTTAGAGCTATAGTGTCCTAAGCCATTTCTGGAATAAAACATCATGAATGCGATATTGCCCATCTTCCTTGAACACGATTTCTTTATCAAGTAAACTTTTTATTGCTGACTGAACTGAACTTGCCACACCCAGGCTATATTTCATGATAAAGGATTTTCCGGTAATATTTTCAGCAGGCTCCTCTCTTGCGATTGCTTTCAATAATTGCACCTGTGCATGAGACAAGAGATTAAGCCATTCGGTATATGCCCGTTTTTGCTCCTGCATAAGCTCTTTGGTAATATTAATAAAATCTTCATTTTCAGGTTTATCATGCCGGAAAAACAACCTGTTGCAAATAACTTGAATACTATACGTCTCTCCATTGCACCAGCTGTAGATTTCACTTGCCAGTGTCTCAGAAATAGATTTACCATGTTCACTGAACTTTTTTAATATAAATTTCACATATACAGACTCGTCAATTGTTTTGATATCCAACAATTGTGTGCTTTTATAAAAAGGGCGTTGATAGGAGCTAAACATAGATTGTATTATCCCTTTGTGGCTCCCACAGAATGCAAAATGAAGCGAGGGAAATTTTTGAGTAAGGCCACGAAGTTCTGCCTCAGTATTGCTTTCCCTGAAATGATTTATTTGCTGAAATTCATCAAATACAAGCAATACAGGCTGATCCTGCTCTTCCAAAAATGAAGCTACCGCCTGTAAAGAATGTAGTTTGTTATCAGGTCTGTCAGTGTTATACCCTAATGAAAACTCAGGCATTCCTGAGTGAGGGTCAAAGCCCATTTTGATGCCAAGGCTTGCTATCAGCTTCTGAAAACCAAGCCTTATTCCTTTCCGGCCAGCACCGAATTTTTCATACACAACATCTACTGCTTTTAATGTCATTTCCTGCTGTGATCTACAGGCAGAAATATCAATCATGACTGTTTGTACCTGGTGTTTCTTTTCAAGTATATCTGCGAGTGCGTAAAGCAAAACTGTTTTTCCCAGTCTCCTCCACCCAAAAAGCGTGAAATTCCTGTTGTTTAAAACATGTTCGCGCAAAAGTTTTAATTCGCTTTCCCTGTTGCAGAAATATTTTTTTCCTTTAAACCCATGTAAAACAAAAGGGTTTGTTAATTTTTTTATCATAATACGTATATTACATTATTCAATTACCGTAATGCAATTTACGTATTATGTTTCGGAAAAGAAAAACAGCGGTATTTTTATACGAATAAGCATAGTTTTATCTTAATGCGTAAACCACATAATCTAGTTTGCGTATTGTACAAAAAAATGGAGCCCTAAGCTCGGAGCCCTGCCTCAACCCTGTCAGGGTTAAAATCACAGCCTCTCAACCAACGGAAACTGAATCCTTACACTTGTACCACCCGAACTGCTTTCAATGGAAAAATCTGTTGAGCAAACTTTCAAGTTTGACTGAATTCAATATATTGAGAAAAGCCGGAAAAGGAAAAAAAACCACCTATAGCTTATGATGTGGCGGGAATAGCGGGAAATAGATAATGCAAAAGGAGCTGGCTCTTTCTATGAAATTTGAATTACGCCATAATTGCGCCAATTGCGCCAAAATCGGATTTGTATGGTGGGCAGGTTTTGCGCAAGCTTTTAGGCATGACCGAGTGTACACTTATCAATAATTGAAACACTCCCTCACCTTTTTATTATTTCTGAAGCTCAATAGGTGGATCAATCCATAAATCTGTATCAGGTGATGAATCTTTATATATTCTGGCTTTACTTGCCATTTCTTCCATCTTATATTTTATTTCAGGTGGAATTGCTTCTCCTTTTGTAGGTACATAGCCGACTTTTATGTCAGCGTGGAAATCATGATGTTTGGGTGTATAAATTACATCAGCCTCCAAATCTCTTATCTCAGATGCAAAAAGTACTCCTAAACCATAATATGAAGCTTTTCTATTCGGGTCTTGGATTGATTTACCATGTTTTTTACAAAAATTTTCATCACAATAATCAAGCCTGATAACTGACACTTCATCCTCTCCTGCTTTAGTCCTAAAAGCCTGCCACTTAAGTATTTCGTCACTCTTTCTAAACTGAGTTGGGAATAACAAAACCCTAACAATTTTCTCAATATCAGCTATGTGATTAGGAATTTCAGATTTAGTAGCTGACTTGGAGCTGTTTTTATAAGGTCTTAACGAATTCGTTAATTTTTTCAGCTTCTTTTTTATCCAAGATATCACCTTTTACAAAAATTGGTTTTTGAGAATTATATTTTACATAATAAGAATAATTATTGTTTCCAATTTCCAATGACACTCTCTCTCCAGAACTATTCTCCCAAAATACTGAAACTGTACCATTTGAATTTGGCAAGACACCTTCTATATCACTTATTGTTTTGTCTGCTAGAAGGTTTATGAAGTTTATGGCATTTGCAGCACTTTCTACTTCTAATGGATAAGCACTAAAACCGTCCCAGTTCATTTTTAAGGATTCGAAAGATACAATCTCTTTTATAAGTTCCTCCTTAACTGATTTTTTTTTGTAAAAATGATTGTTTAATTCTAATTCGTATTCCGAAAAAGGGGTATCTACTAAGTTTTGATAATTTTCAAGTGTGATATTTTCATTTTTATCCTGTTGAAATAAAACCTCTTTTGCTGCTTGAGCATCACTTATACAAGTTAATGCTAAAGCTGTGCCTACTATCAGAATTTTAGTAGAAGATTTGGAAACTTGAGATTGCAAACTAGGTGAATAAGTAACATCACGATCATGCCAAACATTATCACAATACATAGCAAGTCCTTCTGGGTCAAAATTTTTATTATCTGATATTATCTTAAAGGTCAACATAATCAATGTTTTAGTTCTTCAATTGCATTTTTACTTATTGCCCAATTAAAAATATTGAATATTTCTGTATTCATTTTAGTAGCTAAATCCATAAAATCTTTATGTTCAATATCGCTAACTTTAAATCTATCGATATCAACTAAGACATGTCCAATCTTTTCATTTGTGGCTGGTAACACTAAACCATATCTTAATTTCAGTCGATTATTGTCTTTAACGTAATCGATAGTGTGAATGTTTTGTTGAATTAAATGAGTATTGGGGAAGTAAGAAGCATTATTTATTAAATCGGGGTTCAATAATATTTCCATAACTTCCATTGGCGACAAGTCAGTCTTTTCTGGAATTTGAAATTCAATAATATTTATTTTTCGGATCGCCACTCGAGTAAATTTATTAATACCACACAATTCTAAAGATTTTAATATCTCGTGCAGTTCATTTTTTATATTTTCAAAATTTTTATATTCTTGACCCGATATAGTATATGTAGTTGTATCTTTTGAAAATCTTAAAACCTTATGCCCATTTTGAGAGCGCAGTTCAAAACCGGAATCGGTTTCAGTGAGAGGTTGTAAGATAGGGGTTTGATCAGATTTGAAAGCAATTTCAAATCCTTTTTGTACGCTATTTTTTATTCTAGGTAATAATTCGCTAAACTGATCTGTTAAAGTATCTTTGTTTTTTATAATTGAATCTGTAGTTTCATACTTAATTTGGAAAACAACAGATTTCAGGTAATTACTACTGTAATGATTAATCTCACTTCTATCAACATTCGGGAATCCAAACATATGTAATGGTTGATTAAATTAAAAGTGAAAAGTTACTATAATCACACTTTAAAAACCGGATATGCTGCATTTTATTTTCTGTTTTTAAAAAAGTATTAACTCTTTGCTTATGCTAAGGTAAAATATTTTACTTAAACCCAAATTTAATAGTTGTTAATCATCACAAATGAAAGCAAGTTCAATAACAGATATGAGATTATTACATGAATATTTTTGGTGTAGATTGTTATTCAAAAACAAAGAAACTTTGCTTTTTTTGTCAGAAAATAAAGAGATGTTCTAAGCTTCTTTTTTCAGAAAACTCCAGAAAACTATGCCTTTTTAATCTTCGCACCTGATGTACGGACAACTATTATTTAATACCATAGTCACCGGCTTTCTGCTGGCTTTAGTAGCTGTTGGATTCAACTTGATATTCAACACTACCAAAGTATTTCATTTGGCGCATGGTGCTTTGTATGTGATTGGAGCTTATGCCTTGCTGCAATTTATGGAGATGTTCAATGTAAGCAACACAGTAACTGTAGTACTTGCTTTAACAGGAAGCCTGATTGTTATAGCATTAATTGCTGTGTTGATTGAGAAATTGATCTACCAACCTTTGTCCAAGAAGAAAGCCAGCCAGGCTATTTCTTTGATTAGTTCGGTGGGCATTTACATATTCCTTATCAATCTCATTGCCTTGCTTTATGGAAACGAAACCAAATTCGTTGATCCCCATCTAGGCAGCAGTTTTTCCTTGGTGGGACTAACCATTGTTCCGATCCAGTTGGTGCAGCTAATCGTTTCGGTGATTCTTATTGGAAGTATTCTCCTTTTCACCAAAACGAAATGGTTTTTAAAAGTTAGAGCCATGATCAGTGAGGAAACAGTTGCATCGGTTTTGGGAGTAAATACAAAAGCAATTCGGATTTGGACAATGGCTATCGGAAGTATTTTAGCAGGTATTGCTGCAATCCTGCATTTATTTGACACAGGGATGGATCCTCACCGCGGAATGACCATTACCTTAAGTGCAGCGGTGGCCGTGATAATTGGTGGTAAAGGTTCAGTAAAAGGAACCGTTCTAGCTTCACTATTAATAGCGTTTTTACAAACCGCTACGGAATGGTTTATTTCTGCTCAGTGGAAAGAAGGTATGACCTTCCTACTTTTGATTTTGGTAATTCTATGGCGAACAGAAGGTATTGTTTCATTTAAAATGCGGGTGGAGGAAAAATGAATTACCTTTTGCACATACTGATCATGGTTGAGATATACCTCATTCTTGCCCTGGCCATGAACTTGCTGGCTGGCTACTCAGGATTATTATCTTTAACACAGGCAGCCTTTTACGGCATAGGTGCTTATGCCGCAGCCTTATTGCTAACAAAATCAGGTGTTTCTTTTTCTATGGCATTATTAGGTGCAATAGTTTTCAATCTCGTTGCTTGTTTGCCAGTAGTTTGGTTTTCCATTAAGCTTAGGGATTTGTTTTTTGCCCTGGCTACCCTGGCATGGCAGATAATAGTTTTTGCCGTACTCTACAATTGGACAAGCATTACCAATGGTCCTTTTGGAATTACCGGCATCCCCAAACCAGAGCTATTCGGTTTTTCATTTAGTTCACTCCCTTCTTTTGCCATTTTGGGTGGTGTGGTTGCGCTATTGGTTTTGTTATTCTTCATTGGCTTGCACCGCACACCACTTTCGAGATTTTTCCAGGGAGTGCGTGATGATCAATTGGCTATGATGACTTTTGGGAAAAGCCCAGCTTACTATAAAACTGTCGCTATAATGCTGTCCAGTGGTTTTTCCGCTGTTGCAGGAGTGCTTTACGCCACTTATTTTAGTTATATTGATCCAACCTCTTTTACTTTGGATGAATCTATTCTTATCATTTCCATGGTATTGATTGGAGGTTTAGGAACCATCAAGGGGTCATTGGCTGGAGCTTTGTTTTATATTTTACTGCCAGAATTACTCCGCTTTTTAAATATCCCGGATGCCGTTGCTGCAAATCTGAGAATGATGATTTATGCCAGTATTTTGGTTTTGGTGGTGATGTATCGGCCATACGGTTTCTTTGGTAAATACAAGTTTGAATGATTTTACACGTAAAACATATCAGCAAGTCCTTTAACGGACTTACAGTACTGAAGGACATTTCATTTGAGCTTGAGTCTGGAAGTATTACAAGTCTTTTTGGAGGTAACGGCTCCGGTAAAACTACCCTGTTCCACATCATAGCCGGTTTCCTAAAGCCTGATACAGGAAAGGTTTTCTTTAACGACAAGGATTTGTATGGGAAATCAGCTATAGAAATTGATCAATTGGGAATTGGCAGGGTATGGCAAAGCCCACGTGTATTTAAAAACCTCAGCGTGGAAGACAACCTGCTGTTGGCTACCAAAAACCATCCGGGGGAGCGAATTCTGAATTATTTGTTCAAGCCAGCAACAATCTGGCAAGAGGAAAAGGAGCGAAAAGCCAAGGCAGAAAAGGTTTTGAAAGAAATAGGGCTTGCCGGAAAACTCCAGAAAACTGCCGGAGCATTATCTTTCGGGCAGCAAAAATTATTGTCCATTGGCATGTTGCTAATGAACGAAGCGGAGTTGCTCTTACTGGACGAACCTTTTGCAGGGGTAAACGGCAAAATGGTGGACAGCATTTCAGAGGTGCTACTCCGATTAAAGGAAAGCGGAAAAACCATTTTGCTTGTGGAGCACAACCGCAAAAAAGCAAGAGAAATCAGCGATGCGGTTTTTCAACTTATTAAAGGACATATTGAAGCAGAAGTATTGACAAGTGAGTGAGCAAGAAAACATATTAAAGGTGCAAGGACTGGCAGCCGGTTACCCGGAACTGACAGTACTTGAAAATGTAAACCTGGAATTGGCAAAGGGTGAGGTATTGGCGGTGATTGGGCAAAACGGCAGTGGGAAATCCACCCTGCTAAAAACGCTGTGTGGGTTGCTACCAAAAAAAGCAGGGGAAATAAAGTTTAAGGGAGAATCTTTCAGTAACATTGCTCCTCATCAGCTACCGAGTAAAGATATTTCCTACTTTGCCCAGGGCGGTTTGATTATGCCCGACCTTAGCGTACGCGAACACCTTGAACTGGCAGGCTCTTATAATGGTATTAAAATTACATCTCAACATTTTGACAAAACCTTTAATGAATTTCCTAAATTGCGAGGTATGCAAAAACAGCGTGCGGGAAATTTAAGCGGAGGCGAAAGACAAATGCTTTCCTTTGCCATTTTATTGATGCAGGACACTGGTACCTGGTTATTAGATGAACCCACTGCCGGATTGGCACCTGAGATGGTAGCTTTTACAACTGATTTTTTAAAAAAGGCCAATCTAGAACGAGGAATCACCATGCTATTGGTAGAGCACAATATGGATGTTGCCTTTCAATTGGCTTCTAATGTGGTTATTACCAAAAAAGGAACCTTAACTAAAAAATATTGCAGAGAAGAGTTTCATGAAGAAAAGTATTTTACTGAGCTTGAAAATCGAAAAGAATATACAAAAGAGGATTTCTTAAATAAATTTGTTTACAATTAAAATAATGACAATGAAAAACTTAAAAACATGTGTTGTAGGCCTGATGGTGATGATTACCCTGATTTTTTCAGGATGTCAGTCTTCAAAAACGGATACAGATAACCTGACAGTTGAAATAGCGTGTAACTTACCATTAACAGGAGAATTGGCTACATATGGAACATCTGTAAGAGATGGGAGTAACTTAGCCATTGATGATTTATCTGATTCCTTAAAAACAAACAAACTTGTACTGAATTTCGATTTTCAAGATAATGGAGGATTAGCTAAAAACGCAGTTAGCATATATCAAAAGCAAATTTTAAACGAACCTCACATTTATGAATCGGGAGTGTCTCCACAAACTATGGCAGTCATTGACTTAGTTAGCGAAACAAAAATTCCTCATTTTGTATGGGTTTATGCTCCATATATCAATGATAAATATCCCAATACATTTAGGGCTTGGCTTGATTTTAAAGAGGAAACAGAATACTACCTGAAATATGCCAAACACCGTCAGCCCAAAAAAGTGGCCATTGTATATGTGAATATTGAGGTATGTCAGACAGAATTTGACTCAATCGTTGCCCCAGGATTAAAATCTCAGGGTATTAATGATATAATGATTGAAAGATATGATATCACAACTTCAGATTTTAAGACTTTAGCTTCAAAAGTGAAAGACTATAACCCTGATTTGATTCTTTTAAATGGGTTTAAAGACCACATGATACAGCTAATAAAAGACTTCAGGACATATAATTTGATTAAGAATGGTAATACGATCTGTTCATACGATTTGCTTGACGCAGCACCAGAGCTAAGTAATGATTTGCTTGAAGGACTTAGATACACTGTTCCTTATTTTATAATGCACCAAGATGACCCGAAAATAAAAGAATGGAGAAAAAGATTTAAAGAAAAATTCAATCGTGAGCCGCTCTACACTGATGCCTATGCTTATGATAAAACTTTAGCAATATATTATGCGTCTAAAAATTTGGATAAGCCCTTTAATTACGATGAGATGACAAAAGCACTATTAAAATCCGAATTTGACGGGATTACAGGACCATTTAAGTTTGAACAAAATGGTGATTTATTGCTAAACCTCGAGATCGGATACTATGAAAACGGCATTTTAAAACCTCAATTCCCTTAAATCATGGATACAAGAATAGGCGGGCTTCTGAGGAAGGAAGAAAAGTTAAAGAAAGTAAACCTTTCCAAAGCAAGAACATTTGACGGTAGCGATGAGTCCATTTCTGCGGACAACTTTTACAACAATTCTGGATTATCCGCTATAAAGGAAACTATTATAGAGCAAATTGGAGAGGTCAAAATAGAATCTTTATTCTTTGAATATTCTACTTTATGCTCCACCCTTGATAGCAATACTCTGTCTGCTTTCCTATGTCTATGGCAAAAGAAAAGTGTTCTACCTCAAGATTCTCTTGCAGATAAATTAGAGGAGATAATTGCTAAACTTTTTAAAGCTAAACTATCCTTATACTATTTGCCTGAATTTTTTATCGCACCAGAAGAAGCAAGTGCCAATATCACTGTTTTGCCAAGTTTTAAAGATACAGAAGTGTTTAAACAAGATGTTGAGCATGAATTTAATGTCTACCTTGACCGTTATAATGAAGTAACGAATCAAAAAAGCAATTCCTTAAAGAAACCGCTAAAGTCAGTAGCAGACAAGCATACTTCAGTTCAAAATCTTTCACTATCTGGTGTCAGCTATGATTACATGGTTAAAAAGAGTCGTGAATTCAAAAACCAAAAGGTCCTTCCAAACCATCTCTTGCTTCACCATTTGTACGATCAGGAATTACTCTCAGATGAAGTTAAGGACAGTAAATGTACAACCCTAATTTCTATCCCGTTATTAGGTGCCCCAATGGGTGATTTTAATGAAGGGTATAACGGACAAGGTGCCCTGTTTATTTATTTGGTCACAAAAAACGAAATAGGTAGCAAAATATTAAAATCTCTCATCCCTGAATTATCTATTCTCAATAAAGATATCACATACAATTACTTATTTGAGGTAGGATATACTTATGCTGAGAGAGCCTACAAAAGTGCATTGCGGGCTGCTATTTCTCAAATAATGAACCGCCAAATGTCACACAATATCAATTCCCATGTGATGGCCAATCTTGTTAATCTATCCAGTTTTAACGATGAAGATATTCGTTCTTTTTTACGCTATTTGCAGTCACGCATCGAATTTATTGCGGACATTGTAACATCTGAACCGTTGGTTACCTTCTCCGCAAATTTAGTTTCGGATGTTTTAGATGGCTTTTTTGGAAAAATAGAAAATAAGGGTAATTGGCCATTGTACATAATAAAATATATAAGTGGATCTAATGAAGTAACTTATGGGACATGGGAAAACCAACAAAACATATCAATAGAGCATGAACTCCGGAATAGGGATATTCAAATTGCTCTACCCAATAACATTTTAGGGGCACAAGCTTTTTATGTCATTCTTGAGAACATAATTAGAAATTCAGTTAAACATGCAACAATCCCTGAAAAAGTAAGTAATGGCGAAAAGTATAAGGACTTAAAAATAACTATTTGTACGGATAACAATTTCAATCATCCAGATTATTATAAGGTTGTTATTAAAGACAATCTGGGAAGTGCAAATCAGGAACAGAGAGAGAAGAAAACCTATGGAGAAAACAAGGATTTAAGAATTGACACTTGGCTCAATTCAAAATTGGATAAAAAAGTATTGGATGAGAATGGTAAGTTAAGACAAAAGGATTGGGGCTTGCTGGAAATGAAAATCTGTGCGGCATATCTTCGTAAATATCCATTAGACCAAATCGATCAGAACCATTCGGATAATTATTTAACAGAAAATCCCGAAAAAAAACTGATTGACATTACCCTGGATGATGATAATAACTTGTGTTATGAATTTTATCTTCTGAAGCCTAAGCTTGCTTGTGTGATATTTGAGAAGGACATTCCATCGGATTTGTTCACAGAACAAGAACGACTGCAGAGTCTGGGTATTACTACTATCGAACTACAACAAATTGCTGATATTGACGCCTTGTTCATTTATGGTGAGTTAAAGCTAAATGATGGGAAGCGTCATGAGGTGAGTCATCCTTATTTGCTATTGGAAAAAGGGATCATTAATGGCAGGAAAGTAAGAAGCAACCAAAGCTACCTTGAGTTAGAAGCAGAAAAACTGACATCTCTACTTAAATATGATGATATAGAACAGGAGATTTTAAGGTTGTTGTTGGATGCATTAAATAACGAAGTGAAAGAGGTGAAATTCTTAGATGCAGATAAGGATGGAGAGAAGAATTTCCCGGATTGCGCAAATAGTGGGTTAGCAAACTCGATTATATTCCATTTGCACTTGGAAAGACTATTGAACAACTCAGAGTTGCATTTATCGGATTATCCTAAAAATTGTTTTTATTATGAACCCTATTCCAGCCAATCTCCAACTGCCAAAATTAAACAATTAATTGCCGATCAAGATAATAGTTCAATTAAGCATGAATTAAATCTTGCTGCATCATTAAGAGTCGGCATACTTGATGAACGGATACAGGCGGATGCTTCCAAAGACGATAATCATGATCAAATAATTCTTGATGGCATGAATGTTCATATTCCAAACTCGCAGAATATAGACCTTAATGCGAATAGTTTTCATGTTTTAAGAAACGAAATATTGTTAGCAGATAAAATAAAGGACTGGATTGAAGACAAAAAAGTCCATATGGATTATATTCTCATTCATATGGGTATTATTGAAAAGATACAACAATCAACAGAGCCGGAAGACATTCAATCCTTTCTGGAGAATTATTCCAGCGATGGAGACAAAGGTCAGGCAGAGCTTATAGTAATATCCGGAAGGGGCAAACCATCAAACCTCCCTGACCGTATTTTCTACTTACCATTCTCATTAGTGAATCAATATGTGATTACGTACAGGAGCAAACTTTATATTTATAAACTTTTAAAAGCAGCAAGAAGGTACAATGGCTAAATACATCATTTTTACAAATAACAATGTAGGATGCTTTCCTGACAAAAACCCTTTTCAAATTATGGGTATTCCAAATTTTGGTAGCAGCACGGGTATTGCAGTTGCAGGTAAGAGCGGTGGTAAACTGATAACCAAATCTGTATTTACAACTGATAACTATGACTTTCTTTTTTTAAGTGATTTAGCTGTAAATGAGGATTATATTCCTCTGATAAAATCCTTTGCAGGTAATGATCAAGAAGCATTTGTACTTCTTCATAGTGGGGTTAATGAAGATACCGATATCACAAGAAAAAATCAACAGAAGAAGGCATTAAAGAAAGCATTAGGAGAGAACTTTGAATGGTTCATAGAACAATCTCACGGCAGCAATAGCATCTATAGGAATGAACTAATCGAATTAGCTGAAATTATTTCTTCGAAGCCATTGGATGAAAATAAGTACAATGATGTACTTAAAAATCTTAAATTATATTGGCCTAATCCCCATCTCGAATCCCTCATCCATCTTCACAAAACCCTATCCATTATCAAATTAAAAAAAAATGAAAATCCAGATTTCAATGATCTGAAAGCAAAGGATGAATACAAACTGGCCTTTTTGTCATGGGAAAAAGATAAAAATGGCAATGACCATGAAGTAGATGCACTCCTTGAATGGACATCAGAACAAATTCCCATATATTCAATAAAATAATGAAACTCATCTTTACATACGACACTGATGAACTAAAAGGTTTCGGTAAAATTGTCACAACCGCTGGGGAAGATGTTTCGGAAAGTCATGTGTTGACTGATAATGAACACCTATACGATGTGGCAGTAAAAATAAAGAAAGAGATTGTAGATCAAGATGATGCCATCATATTCATCCCGCAATTTCTGGACTGTGAAGATGAAGAATTCAAATGGTTGCAGAACAATGCCGGTATTGCATTAATCAAGTTCCTCCGTATGCTGGAAGTGCGGCAGCATATCGTATTGATCACGCCATACGCAAAGCTGCAACTCATTGAAGAAAACCCCGGCAATCTCATCGTTTCCTCTAAGGGTGTGTCTTTTATGTCCTATCTGCATGAAGTGAAGGATATATCATTGGAGAAACTTAAAGAGCTGGCAAAAAAGACCTTTGACGAAAAACAAGACCTAAAGCCATACCTCCTTGCAGAATTCCGCCTGCCGGAAGACGAACGGCACAATTGGGCGAATTGGTGGGGGGTAGTTCAGTTGGTGGATGTACACAGACATATCTTTCCACAGGAGATTAGTTTTAATTCCAGCCAACCTTACCCCGCAAAGATCAATGATCATTTAAAGCAGCTTAAAAGTAGGCAGGCGCTCTATTTATACAATCGGGTTAACATTGATAAGAGCTTGGCCCAACAGATTGTACGCTTTTATGAACGCCAACTAAAGGCGTGGGATTATCAAATTGACTCCTTATCAACTCGCATACAAGGATTCGGAAAAAAGGAACCTTCCTCAGCCGACTGGAAGGATTACATTAGTTATGTGAATAAAGTTATTGAAGACTATCCCACTTTTAATCAATGGGAACGGGAGAAATTGCCTTCCTTAAAGGAACTTTACAATGCCCGGTTTACCGCCCAGGAACAGATTGAAAATGGAAAAAAGATTTTAGCTGAACTTAAAGATAAATCCACAGAATTAGGGGAATATATTAGAAATTATAGTTTCCGTACTATTGAATCAACCAAAGACGATTTTAAGGATATAATCATAAAGCTACGGTCTATTTCGACTGAAAATGTGAAACCTCGTATTTTACACATTGATGACCAGGCACAACAGGGTTGGGCCGAAATTTTCCAGTTAATTATTTATGGTAAAAAGCAGGAGGAAAAAACTTTTTCTGTTTGGAGTAATATGGAGAATAAAAACGAGGAACTCTCAATGGATATCCTTGGGAAAATCAATGATTTTAAACCGGATTTGGTTTTGCTGGATTTACGCTTGAAAAACGAAGGAGGCGTACAAACCAAAGTGGAGGAACTTTCTGGTGCAAAAGTGTTACAAAGCATTAAGCAGGAATTCCCGGGTCTTCCTGTTATGATAACAACAGCTTCCAATAAAGTTTGGAGTTACCGCAGCCTTCAACGTTTAGGAGCTGATGCTTATTGGAGTAAAGAGGGCTTGGATATAGCCGGCAATCTCAACAATGAACAGCGTAATGATTTTAGTACCGGCAACTATCTTGATTTTATTGAGTGCATCCATAATCTCTGCGGACAGAAATATGGACTTCTGAAGAAATTTGGAGAATTTAAGAAAGGATTCGAGAAAAAAGTATTCTGGTGGGAGAGCGGTAGATGGACATATCCCCAACAAGATAAAATAGACAATATTAAAATAAACGGGAATAGAAAAAAAGAACAGCACAAAAAATTCCTGAAAAATTTAAGAGGTGGCGCACAAACAGGTACTAAAAGCAATATACAAAATATACTTAATGAAGTTTACTTCTTACTTTTCTCCTATCTCCAACATAGTATGATGGGAAATGGCTTCTATGAAGAAGAGGAAGAATGGTTCTATCCTTCATTGATAATCCAGCAATTGGGGAAATGCCTTGAAATTATTCACGGTTTTGAATCATTGGCAGCAATGAAAGTCAAACCCACAATAAAGGTTCTTTATGAAAGAGAAGATAAACTTGGAAAATCTTTATATAGAAAGAGAGGTGATGCTTCCCATATTAACAAAGCTAAAAACCTGCAATATGATAATGTCAAGGAGTTTATAAATAATATGGTCAAATATTTTGATAACCTACCCATCTACAATCAGAATCAAAAGATAAGGGAAGATGTCTAAACGAATCGAAATCAAACGCCTCTTCATCCTCGATGAGGAAACAAAATTCTTATTTCCAGACAAGGAAGGAGATGCGCTTATCTTATCTACTGATCAACTCTCAAAAATTGAAGAGCATAAAGCCACCTTGGAGGCCGTCATCATCCTTGCCGAACTGGACTGGGAAAGAAAGCATTTGCAGGATTTTTATGGCTATCAGGTAGCACAGCAAATTCTGAGTGCCGTTGAGCTGAAATCTTATTTCAACTTATTGTTTATTTCTACCCTGCTAAGAGAAACGCTGTATAAAATAATTAACAACAGGAACAGGGTATTTGCTAAAAGCTTTAGGCATGAAAAAATAGGTTCACATTTCAGTCTCAGTAAGATAAGCTTGCCTCCCGTAAGTAAACGGAAATTTGAGTACCTAAGAAAGTACTGCCTTACGGAATCGGGGATTTTGGACAAATTGGAACATGACATAAGACCGGGTAGAAAACTTTCAGATGACCAAATTGAAGACCTACTTCAACATATCCGAGCAAATGCTGATCTTTTAGATGGTAAAATGCTTGAAGTACTAAAGGACACCAATGTTTCCGATTTTCATCAAAAAAGGAGGGGACTTCATGAACAACTGATTTCAAGGATGCGGGAAGTAAGTGGGATTAAAGGACAAAGTAAAAATGGCAACTCTTACAAAGTTGAATCCTGGAAGCCTCGATTGCTGCTTTTGGAAGATGATACCGAGCAGCTTTTTAAAATGGAAGGCTTTTTAGAACCATATTTTGAGGTAGTAACGAAATCCAATGGTGCTGACGCTAAAGAATACTTAAAAAATAATGCAGAGCAAGTGAGTGTTGCTATGTGTGATATGGAACTTTTAGAAGCAAACAACTTAGATCAGGACGTGCAGGGAATTGATGTGCTTGAATATGTCAAAGATAACAATCCACATATTGTATTAAAAGTTGTAAGTCATTTACCGAAAAGAGCATTGAAAGTGTTGTTTGGGGATATGCTCAGGGTATCTGATTTGGTTTACAAATCCATGTTGCTTGAAGGCAACCCAGATTTTATTTCTGATTTGGTGACAGAAATTCAGCACGAAGTTGATTTAAGGCAAACATTTCAAAAACTTCGGGGGCCATCTAACACTTTGTGGGGTAATATTTCACGTCAAGGTGGTCGGGGCGGAAGATTAAAACAGTTCTATTATGGACTGAAAAATGATCCCGATAAGAAAAAGGAATTTGATCAGATGTGGAGTGAGATTGATGAAAAACTGAAAAATGTCATGGATAAAAAAGGCAGGATCAATTCTCATTTTCCTCAGGTCAATAAGCGAAATGAAATAGCAGAGATGCCTCTTCAGAAATCGTTGGCATATCTGAAGGAGTTGTTGATCAACCGTATGTTTTGGATCAGAAATCTATATGGTGGTGTTCAGGAGGAAACAGTAGCTTTTAGTGACTACAAAGGCTATTTTGAAAGCGGGTTCCTTCTGTTTTCAACTGACAAAAAAAGATTTAGTCAGTATGGTTCACTAATTGGTTTCTCAATCAGTAAAAGCTCTACAGGGAATGGCCACAAATTAAAATTCAATCAGTTTTTTGATGAGGAATTGATTCGAATAAAAGAAACAACTAAAAACCTGTCATTTGATTTAGCAAATAGCTTCCTTCTTGATACGATTTATGACCTCTTGGTTCTTATAAGCAAGGCTGGAGGACAAGCATTTGATAAAAGAAAATACCCTAAACCACAAGACTTTTGGGATGCAGACGTTCAAATGCCCTTTATTAACTCAGTATTACAACAATTGATCAAAGAAACGCCATCCAAAGATTTAAGAAGCCACCCTGAAAGTAGAGAGAAGGTGCTTGAGGAATTATCAATATTGAGGACTTTTGATGAATTCGACACTTATCCAAACGACATTAAAGAGCTAATATCGAAGTCCATTAGTAACATGGATAAATTTCCAGAAAACTGAGGAAAGCTTAAGCTTTACCAACTTGCCTCATCAAATCCCTTCAGATGAGCTATTCTTCAAAACATATTTTAAGAGAAAAGCCATCACCACTGAATAGAGAGGTTGATATTATTCGGTTTAACCGCATTGCCAGTGCACGGCATTTGGGGCTTAAACAGTTGTTGGATACAGCATTTACTGAAAAGAAATTTCCACACGGAAAAGTTAAGAAAACTTAATGTGATAGATATTCGCAAATGTAATCAAACCCTAAAGATATGATCCCTACAGAAATCTTCACCAAGACAATTGATTCCAATAAGGCAGAAAAAACAGGGCAGACTTCGACCTCAACTCGAATCCAGCAATCAAACAGAATAGATAGCCGTGATATAGTCAGGGCTAGAATAGAGTCACTGCTGGATTTCGCCTATCGGAAATCTTCTAGCACATCTTTACCTAATCTTCAAAATAATTAAACCATGTTGAAACTTGACAAATACCGCTTTGCGAAGAAAGATATTGATATGAGTCAGGCTCCTTATAGGAAGAATGGCACATTTCACTTTACTCCTGGCCTTGGAAAGATCATGGGGCATGAGAAATACAAAGCCATACGTAAGCTCAACAATGATATTAAGTCTTTGGAGGAAGAGCGTGATGGCATTTTTCAGGAGATGCTACATTACCGCACTTCCTACGAAAAGCTTGAAAAGGGACACCATGAAACAAGCAGCTCATTAGATAAGGAGCTAAAGCGAATTGAAGAAGAGCTGGAACTGAAGAAATCCGAACTGGAACAACACAAGGAACACATGGACAAAAGAGATGTGGTGCTTGTGGAAGAAGAGCCTCAGAAAGAAGTAGAAGAGGAAAAACCCTCAAAGCCAAAAAAGAAAAAATGGGTATTACCCTTTGCTATATTTTTAATGTATATCGTAATTGAAGCCTTTACCTACATCACTCAGATTGATAGTTTGAGAGACGTAAAGAGCTATGAAGAAATTGGTGCCAGGGTACTTGCTATGTTTGTTTTGATACTCCTATTCCATATCGTAGCACACATGGCCCGTAAAAGCAAGAAACTCATTTACAATATAGCAATGGGATTCTTCCTGCTCATGATTGGGATCATGATGTTTGCCCCCACCACCTTGCATTATATCTACCCTGAACAAACAGAAACTACAGATGCTTCCATGTGGTCAATAGACGAGGCCAATGCGCCAGCGGACAATATTGCCAATATATCGAACCCAGAATGGGTCGAATTATATCGCAAGATGGAATGGGCACCGGCTGGACTAGGTATCCTATTTTTTCTAATCATCTTTTTTATAGTACCAAATCCCTATTTCAGTAAGCCAGCGGAGGAAGATACAGTAGAAAAGGAAATGAATGATGAAGAATTCCCAGTTCAAGAAGATGACACCGCCTGGGCTCTGAATAAATGGAAGCAGTTAAAAAAGGAAGTACAGATCCTCCGTACAAAGAAGGAAAACATCGAAGCTGAAATTCAGAATCATAAAACAAATGCTGAGGATTTGATTCCCTTAAGCGACAAATTGGAATCCTTAAAGAAAAAGACAGAAGAAATAGACCAAAGTATCACTTCAAAGGAAATCGAACGTACGGAATTATTTACTGCCCTAAAGGACGAGTTCGATGAGTATAGGGCAGAATATGAGGATATCCTATCAGGTGATTCAGTAAAGCAGGCTATCCTCAAACCTGAATGGCCTGAGACAAAAGATATTATCAATCATTTCAAAATTTCATAATTATGAGAACTTCAACCATATTGTTTTTACTTTCCATTGCCACCCTTATATGCCTGCTATCATCATGCTCGTCAATGATTGAGTGTGATCAGGTTGAGAAGCGACACGCCTTCATTCTAATGGATCTTTCAGACAAAGAACTTTTCAAGGAGATAGAATCAGATTTGAAAGGAAACTTCCCAGGCTTTATGCAACGCACCAGCCTCGGTAATATCTCTCCTTGCGAGCAATTCTCGTTGTCCTTTGCTCATTTTGGCGGACAGGAAACATTGGATATCTCCACTCAATCTATTTCAATCACTCGTAAAGGCTTGAGCGGAGAAGAGGAAAGACGTCTGGCCAATCCTAAACCCCTCGTGGAGTTGATGAGGGAAAAGACGGTGGAGTATAATGCCCTTACGGATGATACGGTAGTTACTTCAAGCACAAGTGTTGCTAACATACTTTTAAAAGCAATTATTCAAGCTGACGTTGATGCCGAAAATTATTTTTTAATCCTTTCTGACGGTGTAGAGTACAATGAGCATTTAAGCCTTTACGACTCAATACCTGGTTCTGAGAAAGTCTCAACACTTTATAAAGAGATTATAGAGCCATCGGTTATTGGGGAGTTTCGCCAACGACAACAGCAAGGACTTCAAGCAAAAATTATTATGGTCTTAAAATCAGAGCCGAAAGGCAATGTAAGTCGCAGAAAAATAAAAGCTTTTTGGATAAGTGTTTTTAAAGAGCTAGAACTTGAATACCAATTCATTGATAACCTTTCAAATAAAGTTATACTATGATATTTTTATTAGCATTTATCAGTTTTATAGGTTTGATTGCAGCGTTAATAAAATTGCTCCCTGATCTCTCCCAATTCGTCTGGTCAAAAACGAAAAAAATCAGTTTCCCAAAAGAATTTGTGGATTTTGGGGCTATTGTAGTAATACTATTTTTTATCTCCATTATAGCTGTTACAGGATTTGTATTTTACAAGTTTAGTATAGCTTTAGTAGCATATATTCTGTCTGATGATTTGGTATCTTTTTTCATTTTGTTAAGAGGGGTCTTCTCTTTCTCCAATGAATCTCAAAACCCTTTCGCATTCAATCACCTGATATCGGGTTTAATATTGACACCCGCTATCCAATTTTTAGCAGTCCATCTTATTTACAGGGGAGTTAGAAAATTCTTGAACGAAATAAATCAGAAGTATAATAATCCGGCTTCCTATAGCGAAAGTGATGTGTTTTATTTTGGATTTATTGCTGTTATCATTTTCATCTTGCTTGATTTGGTGCTCTACAGCCAAAGCATTCCAATGATTTCTCAGGTAGCACACCTAACTTTTCTGGGGCTATCCAAAATTGCTCTTGGTATTTTTTATCTGTCCTTGGCACACATAAACCTTTTAAAAGTGGACAAATACAGGAACTCAATATTAAACTACGTTGAGATGAAGCAATATGTCCAAAAGATTGTTTTTTCGCCCTGGCGGATAGTTTTAACTGTATATATTATCGCATTAATCCTGCATTTGCCCTTTTTTACAGGTATTCAATTTCATGAAAACAATTGGCTAATTGGTTTCATTGGCATAATTGCTTGTATTGTTAGTTATCTCTTACTTCGCTTGCACCTTGCCAAAGGATTCAACTATTTAGGTGTCATTATGCTGGTTGAAGGACCTTCTGAATTAGGCCCAAATATGAACATCGTCAAACCAGAGAAAGAGAAAAAATTCTACTATGTAGTGGGATTAGTTAGTTTGCTATTCTTTGTGTTTAAAATGAAGCTATTCTTTTTCTTTGTGACTTTAATGCTAATGGCATTATTATTTCTAATTACATTATTAGTCTCAACATATTTTTTCTTCTTATTTATCTCTTTAATACGCGCAAAAGTTAAAAATTTCTCTGCTCCTGAGGTTACTTATCAGCCGATAATTATTTACTTACTCCATTCCAGTAAATCTTTATTAAAAAGTGTTGGAATAATGATTAGCGCTATATTTCTGATTTGTTCTTTGCTTACTTATTTTCCAATTCCCTTAAATCTCACAGACAATAATGAAGTTAATGCGGTTTTCGATAAAGATGATAATTTACTTTTTTCAGATAATTCTAAAGAATACCCGAGTATAGCAGTTGAATATTCTAAGATACCTCCATTTCTTTTAAAATGTTTGATTATTAATGAAGACCGTGGGTTTTTAAGTCAAAATGACTTTCTTCCAAACAGATCAAATTGGCATGGTTTTTCATTTACAGTACTATACAGGTATTTCTTAGATAAAGGTGGTGGTTCTAACTTAAATCAGCAATTTATAAAAAACAAGGGATTCTTTGGCTTTGGTAAATTTCCACAAGATATTCAAAAGAAATTTGCTGAAATACTGACTTCATATCAGCTTTCTAATCAATATAGTCCTGAAGAAATTATAACATTCTACCTTAATGTGGCGAGCTTTCATGGGAAAGGGCACTGTGGTATAATAAATGGAGCTTATTATGCATTTGGAAAACCATTAAAAGAATTGAACCAACTTGAAATGATGTATCTTATTACTACCCTTAAAAGCGGCTCTTTATATAAGACTACAAAAGGGTACATCAAATACTCAGAGGTTGCATATTATCCCGAAGAAATAAAGAAAACATTACTGATTAAAGCTGAGTCATGGAATAACCAAGGTTTTTTATCAAAGCAAGACATTGCTCTACTTAAAAGTCAGAATTTGAGGTTTGCAAACAAGCAATATAACAGCTATTGTCATACAACTACAAATGAATTCCTTCGAAAAGAAATTAATTATTTCAATAATCCAGCAGGCAATTACATAAGTTCTTTATCTCTTAAAAACCAGAAACAAATTGCTGGTGCGGTCAGTAATTTTGAATTTTTGTTTGAAAATAAAATAGTAAATAAAGAACATAACCTATACTCAGCTGTACTTGTAGTTGACATAAAAACAGGCAATATAATAGGACACTATGGGGGGCGGGGTGAAACTGACTTAACATCGTTTGGAACTGGATACAATATAGCCAGCCTTATAAAACCATTCTTATTAATTCAACTTCTTGAAGAAGGTTGGAATTTTGATGAAATCCGCCTTTATGATGGCGATATGAAAGGCAAACTCACCCCTAAAAATTTCAGGGGAGTATATTCTAATTATTACGTGGGAATACCCCAAATATTAAGGCAATCACTTAATGCTCCAATGGTGAATATTAGGGAGTTGATAAATCCAATATATTTGTTTGAAAGAGTTGAAAATAAATTCTATGAAATGAATATTTCAAAAGATCCATACCTTGATTTTAAAAATAAATCCAAGCATGGTGAATATGAAGTAAACTACCCTCTTGGCTCTAGAAATATGACATTGTATGATATAGCTCAGATGTATCAAGTACTGCTCAATGGAGGAATGTATCGTCAACTAACTGTTTTTTCTTCTTATTTTAATTCTTCTGGCCAAAATTTAATATTTACACCAAAGCACAGACAGATATACAACCGAACAAATGCTGACAATATAAAACTCGCATTAAGTCATGCAATGGAACCAGAAGGAACTGGAATACACATAAAAGACTTACTTCCTACTGATAAAACTTACTATTTTAAGACAGGAACATCTGACGAAGCAAAACACGGTTATACAGTTTTATCTGATGGAAAAACCCTAATCGTATCATGGGTTTCATATTGCAAGAATGAAAATGAACAATTAAAATGTAACGGCACACCTGAAATACCATTTGGATCTGGAGCTAAAACAGCTGGTGCGTTAGCTGCATTAATTTACAATAAGCTTCAAGACTGATTAACAAAAACATAAACATTAAACCACTATGGTTTTAAAACAACATATATTTTATTTAATTATCTTTACAGTAATTACAATGACATTCTGGAGTGTTAAGAAAATGTACTTTCCTAAAAAAAAATTCAGTAATTACTTGTTATTTGATGATGAAAAAGAAGATAAAACATTAATTAAAAATCAAGCAATACAATTTAATTCAAAAAATAATGTAAATTATAATACGTTTATTATGCATTCGAAAGACACAACAATAGATAATTTTGGGATGCCATTTTTTTATCGATCAATCTATCAATATCCTTCTGTTCATGGAATGAAAGACAGTATTGCTCAAAAAAAAATAAATTCTCTTATCAAGATTAATGCTAAGTCTGATTGGGAGAATAGTCTTGGATTTAACTATGAAGTTAAAGAGGTAAAATTCCCTGAAATTGCTTTAGATCGGATATTTCCAAAATCTATTAGTGCCCAAAAAGCTAAAACATTAAAATTTCACAATGCCTCTTTCATTCGAGTAAATTACCTCAATAATCATATAATTAATTTTACAAAAATATACAGATCAATTCCACCAGATGGTAAAATCACATTTTATACCGAACATTGCGTTACAATAAATATTCACAACTTAGATACCGTAGGACTTAACAAAATATTAAAACCGAGTTACAAAGATTTTGTAAAAGAATACTTTCAAAAAACCTCCAATAGTAGTTTTAGCACAACAGAATTAAAAACTTTTTCTGTAAATAAGGCATACTGCTTTACAGCTAAGTCAGTTGTTTTTACAATTAGCATATATAGTAATGCATCATACGATTATCTGCCATACGAAGTTGAAATTCCCTTTACACAATTAAGTGAGATAATTAAGAAGAATGGATTGTTAGCAGAACTTAGCATTCCCAAATAATGAACCTCTTTTATCAAACAATAAACTTGCCGCTTAAATGATGTATGACTTAATTATTTGTCTATTTTATGGCAATTCCATGATGATAGATGAATTGTCCATTCTTGGGGATGTTTGATCGGTCAATGCTTTTCCTTTTATTGCCACTTTGACTATCTGAAACTTTCAAAGCCTTAGACCAGGAAATCCGAGCTTATGCAAATAACATAAACCGCTCAACCACCCCTTACAAATCTTCCTAAGTCTCAGAGGCTTGGTAAGTTTTTGATACATCAAATCACAAACTACCACTTCACAATTTTTTTGCTCAGCTGTAAACCTGATTTTGTATGTATATGGAGAAAATAAACACCGGAACTTAGCGCTGGCAAAGCTATTGGTTTAACTGCCGCTCTATTGTTGTATTCCTCCTCGACTACATTGCCGAGCAAGTCAATTATTTTGTAATCATAGCTTTCACTTCCATCGTTTTGGATATGCAGTTTATCATTGAAGGGATTGGGGAAAATCTTAAAAGATGCTGCCGGGTCAGGATCATTTATTCCTGTACAATTTTTTACTTCAATGGTTTTTGAAATTGAGTTTTCACAGGCATTTGTATCAGTGTAAGTGTATCTGATTTCGTGGTTTCCAATACCAGCTGCTTGTGGTGAGAATTTTTGCTTGTCAACTCCATTCCCACTAAAAACACCACCTTGGGGATATGCCATCAAATTGATTTCCTGATCACTTAAACATAAATCTGTGTTTAAATTTTCAAAATTGAGTTCAGTTAACTGGTTTGTAAAGACTGAAAGTGTATCCTTATTTATGCAATGATTACTGTCTGTAATTTGAACAATATATTTTGCAGAATCAGAAGCAGGACTCACTATTATGACATTGCTTGTGTCTGCTGTGTTCCAAAGTATTTCACCTGGTCCATTTGCATAGAGTATGGTTGAATCCCCGGCACATATAGTTGTATCAGGGCTTGTGTTTAGTGCCGGCAGTTGCATTACATCTATTGTTACTGAATCAGCCCCAGCGGATTCACAATTATTGGAATCTTTGACAGATAAACGGTAAGTGGTTTTTTCTATAGGACTAACTTCAATGGATGCTGTTTGCTCCCCTGTATTCCATGTGTAGTTGCTACCGCCTTTGCCCATTAGATTTACTTTGTCGCCCAGGCAAATGGAAGTATCGTTTCCGGCATTAGCCACTGGAAGCGGATTAACCACAACTTCAAAAGTGTCAGTATAGCTACATTGATATTGGTCTGATATACTCACATAGTAGCTAGTATTTGAAGTGGGGGAAACAGAAATAGAGGATGATGTATCGCCCGTACTCCAAAGGAAATCTTCTCCTCCATTGCTATTTATAACTGCTGTATCATAAAGGCATATTTCAGTATCTGGAATTGGCGGAATTTCAGGATGCTTGCTGAGCTGTATTGTTCGGAGACTGTCACAGCCATTGGAGCCAACAAAAGTATCAATATAGGTGCCGGGTGCGGAATATCCTAAAAATGTTGTATTTGGACAAATAGCTTTGGAAATAACAGTATCATTTTCGTAAACTGAGTAGGTTACAGGTATTCTGTTTGTGTTAATACAGCTTGTATCTGGAATATCGAGTGTTCTAACTGCCCGAGCATTTCCAGGCAAATCCTTGCCCCAGGCATTGTAAAACGTACCATTATTAAAATTCAGGATCCAAATAGAATTGTTATTATTCTCCGTAGAACTAAAATATCTTGAACCTGAGAAACTATTGGTAACGAAGCCACCTATTTCATTTTTATTTGCAAACAGTTGTTCAAGTTCCAAAAAGCTTGGGAGATACCAGTCCCCGTAGCCGTTTAAGATGAGACTATCACATAAACGGGCGGCAATTCCCGGTTCAGCACAATTTTGCACAATTGCTTTGGTATTGTGTTGTCCGGTTCCAACAGATTGTGATGTATTTCCTATAAACGTCCCCTCACATCCCCAAACTGCGGCACTCGCCTGATCAGAAGCTGCAGCTATCAATCCTTTTATACCAGAAGTATGATACCCTAAATCATTTGGGCCAAACTTGTAGGCAAATATTCCGCCCGAAACAGTATCTCCAGGCTCAACAAAAAAAGTGGATCTTGCCTGGGCATAATATGTCCCGGGAACAGAGGTAGTATATGTTGTAGAATTTGAGGCCAGTAGATTTCCTCCAAGCGGTGCATCATACCAATCAACAATTGCACCGGAAGCTGCATTTACACTTAATGTCTGGAGGCCATCTTCCGAACAGGCCAGTATATCTCCGTTGGACTGCAAACCCTCAGCAGCAGGGGCAACAATAAGATCAATAGTAATAATACTGTCACAACCGGCTGCATTATTCATAACTGCGGTGTATAGGCCAGAAGTATCATATACCTGCCCATCAGGTGCCGTATATGCATCACAAACATATCGGGTAATGGTCGCACCTGTATTTTCAAGCAAATTGATGCTTAAACTGCTTGTATCGCCACTGCCGCAATGATTAACGCCTTCCACATATAATGTTCCCGATGAGTTGACCTGCAAATCTATGCTGGTTCCGCTGCCGCTGATTATTCCATTTCCCGTAAAATACCAGTTGTAAGAATTTGCACCATTTACGGAAGCTATGGAATAGGAGGAAATGCTTCCGCTGCACGGATTTGTATTGCCAGAAATATTTCCCGGCTGTGGTGGATAGCTTCCACTTAATATTGTTATTGTTTTGCTATCGGTAACTGTACAGCCTCCAATGCTTGTAGCCGTAACGGAATAATTGGTACTCACTGTGGGTGAAACAGTTATGCTTTGCGCGGTTTCACCGGTGCTCCACTCATAAGTATCGATATGATCGCCAATTGCAGTCAACACCATGCTGCCTCCTGTGCAAATACTATCTTGACTGGAATAAATCTCAACATTCAATGGGGTACATCCTAAGGAATTGACAAGGTCTGCACGGGGATATACTTCCATGGTCGCCTGCATTCGGTCTTTTTGATCGGAAGTAAACAAATCTCTGGAAGAGCAATAACTCATATAATTATTCCTGGAATTACTCCAAACCCCACTTCCGGTACAGGGATTGCTGGTACCACAATCTCCTCGTTTATGGGGCGGAGTGTCGCATATATAATCACCATCGTTTGTGCAATCATTGTTTACAGGGCAAGAATTTCCATCATTGTCTCCGTTAAAAGTATGGGGTAAATTTAAACCGTGTCCCAGCTCATGCGCCAATGTTTCCTGATTATATCTCATGTATGGACTGTACATAACCGTTCCATCATAGGCCCCTCCCCAGGGATAATAGGCAAAGCCTGCCACACTGCCACATATATCATGCACCACCCATATATTGTAATAATCAGAAACCGGCCATTTGCTTAAATCCTTTAGGTCTTCTTCATCACCACCTGTGCAATTACTTCTCTCCATTCCATCGCTTGCATAGTTTGGAATACCCGAACCATCTACTCTGTTGATACCATTGGTAGGACAGCCCTCGGGTGTAGTTGTAGCCAGGCAAAAATTGATATCCATGTCAAGTCCTGAACCTATTGTATTTGAGTATCTGTCATTCAAACCATCAATGGCTCCATAAATTTGTGAATCGGGAATATTGCTCCCCAGGCCTTCTGATTCGCCCAGATGGATCACATGCACTACTACAGGAATGGTGTATTGCTGTGGTGATGCAGCCTGTTGACTGGAAGGATGCATTCTTTTGTATTGCAGTTTATTTTGTACTGTCGCTTTCTGTTGAAGAAAAGCATTTTTGTAATTGGTATTCTCCAACATCATGCGCTCATGCAATTCATCAGTACCACAGGTGTTTTGTGCTTTGATGTTGAGGGTAAAAAGCGAGAAAAGCAATAAAAAAATCAATATCAAAATGCTATAGTTTTAGGTTAGGAATCTGATAGTGCAGTCCATTTATCTGATAATGGATATTTTGCGGTTTAAAGTATGGTCATCTATCTTATGAAAAATGACCACAGTGCTAATTTAAATAAAATACAATGCTTTTCCATTTGGCATTTTTAAATACTGCAATTAAGGGTTTAATGACGGCTGGCCAGGATAAACATAGATTGACAATCTGACAAAAAAAGGACTCCTTACCACAGTCATCCGATGACTATCTGAACTTTCAAAGTCTTAGACCAGGAAATCCGAGCTTATGCAAATAACATAAACCGCTCAACCACACCTTGCAAAACTTCCTAAGTCTCTGAGACTTGGTAAGTTTTTGATGAAATAAAAGCTGTGCAAAACATTAAGGGAATTCCCACTTTTCTGCTCTACCTAAGCAGGCAGGTCAGGGAATAAACGACTTCTATTGGCCTTATACATAGCACCTACACATCTAAGCAGCTATTTTTCCAGCCATTCAATCATCTATTTCCCATTGCGCTTCACCTCCACCTCCATAATAAACCGATCTATAATATTGCTTGTGGATTGCGGGTTGACCATATGGTACAGGTGTTCACGGAACAATGATTGCTCTCCATAATTGGTAATATCTATGATCTTCACATTTGGACTGTTTTTATAAATATCCGATACAAATTTGGCAATCACATCATTCTCGCTTTTCAATATTAGAATGGGAATATTGTGTTTTTCAATATTCTCAAGCCGCTTTTTATTGTCCAGCTTTGTAGAAGCCCTAAGGGCAGAATATACCTGTATGGCAAATATCTTAACCGGCAAACGGTTCAGGGCTCTTTTTAAGGGGATGCGGTTTAAATGTGGTAGCGTATCGAGGCGGGTCATCAGGTACAGGATTCTGTTTTTTGCAGCCCTCCATATTCTGTTCCGGATACCCGTATCGTGACTGATCATCCACTTATTGAGGTTGATCCCCCTTTTGCGGACACCATTTCTTGAATCCAGTGGCATAACTGTTCTTAGCGCCAGGGTCATTGACCGTTCTGTAATCCCCAAATCAGATTTGAGCACTACCTGGTCCAGGAAGCCGAGAAAGGCATGTTTGGCCTCCTTTCCAAAAAATGGGTTGGCACCTACCCTACCCTTTAGGTATTTTCTCACGCCTTCCAGTTCATCCCAGAAATCATCCATCATGGTAAAATAGATATTGCCCATGGAATGATCCAGCAGGTAAACCGAGTGTCCCAGCTCACCAAAATGCTTGATCACGGCATCGATATTGCGCATTACAAATTCAGAATAATCTTTGGGCGGCAGATCATGGGGAATGGTTCCGTAGTGCATTGCTGCTGCAACATACCTACTAGAGGGTATAGCTGCCAGAAGTCCGTCAAAGGAATTCAAACCCAGAAAACCGTGTACCATCAATACTACCGGTCGTTTGATTTTTGTATTTGGATTAAAAGGGCGGGCCATATCGAGATTTATATTGGTAGAACCGTATTCGGTTTCCCTTGATATCACTACCTGTGGCCAGGTAAGTGCAGCATCATCAATAAAGACCGTCATACGCTTTTCCACATCATCAATAAAGCGCAAAAAACCAGGGCTTTCATCGGGTTTTGCCCAGCGGTAGAACAACCAGGCCAATGGCCTTCTCTTTTCGGATTTAGTAGCTAAAAAGGCAATGCGCCTGGATTTGCTGATGAAAGAAGGGGTAAGCGTCAGTTCCTTTATTTTACGGTCTTCCACTACCATCCCTATTTTATCGGAACCAAATGCGCTTGAATTCCTGGTCACAGAAGCTACCCTACCTTTGGGGTCGGTAGCGAGGAAGATATAATCCAAGCCTTCTTTGTTGTTGTCTTTCAGGTATTTGGCCAGTTTTTTATTGAGCCCATCGGCATAGGCATCGATATTGTCGCGGTCGAGGCTACGCCCCAAAATCTGATCCTTAGTAATTTTCTTGCTGCTGAGTAATTTTTTCAAAAAACCAATCGCATCGGTTATGCCCATCAGTCCGCGCTGACTTTTCAGTTTTGAATTGACAAATGTATAGCGAATAAGCTCCGGGTGCTCCAGTTTTTCAAAATGCTCCAATATATAATCATAGGCTCCCGAAGGCGATTGTCCGTGGGAAAGCCCAACTAAAAAGGGTTGCCCGTTCCTGGTTCCGTTATTGGCATAATGTATAAAGTCTTTTCCAACAGCTTCATCAAACTCTTCCCTGGTTTTGAAATATCTTGTTTCAGGAGCTTTATATTCCTTTGCAGCCTCGGGTGCCGGCATTAATAATGAATCGGTATCCATTTGCTATAATATCCTCTTTTGAAAAAATTAATTCTTAATTAGTGTGACCGCTTGAACAAGCATGTTTTTTACTTGTGTTATGCGAATGTGAAGTAAACGTAAATTTATGCTTTCACAGGCAATGTTCAGAAAAAATCACAACAGATTTTTATCATTCAATAAGCAACAGGCAAATATTGATTTTTTATTTTTCCCAAAACAACAACTTAAGCATTCAAATTTTAAATTGATTCAGTTATTTTTTTCTATCCTTCCTATTCATGCTATTTATTTAAAGCTTTGAAGCATTTCAAAAGCAAAGGCCAATAATTTTGATTTCTCTTCAACAGTATATGGCAAAGGCAATTGAGCGATACCCATTATACGTCTGAAAATTTCTACACTTGCAAAAGCATTAAGCAAAGCCCGATCTACCTGATCTGTTCCATAATATTGCGACAATGCCATTTCAACAGTATCCTCATGGCCTGACATAATGAGGTGAGCAATCAATACACCAAGGTCAAATTCAACAGGGCCGAAAAAACAAAATTCAGGGTCAATTACCCGTATGCCATTATTTGTATTGAGCCAGGAACCTGGATAATAATCTCCCATTAAAAGAAAATGACCATCTGAAAGATAAACCTGCTTTAGCTTTTTGACCTTTTCTAAAAGCAAATCATTTTTTTTGTAAGCTTCTGTTATTTCAGCTAAGCCAAGCTGTATTTTATCCAGATCAAAATCATTATCAGTACTAAATGGGAAATCAAAAATATGCCTTGCATTAAGTTTTCGCATTGAACGGTTGTATATGCGCTCATTAGTTGTATTTACATTATAACTGCTGTGCAATTCTGAAAGAATCAATACCAGTTTCTGGATTTCACCTATATCCACTCTAAACTCCTTCCTGTAAATATTCATGTAATCAGCAGCTTCTCCCAGATCTTCCAGAATAAGCACTCCTGAGGGTGCATCGAGTTTCAAAAGATCGGGGAAGAATTTCTCAATTCCATTTTTAAGTTTTATCAATCCATAAAACTGTCCTTCAATTATACTGCGCTCATCGGGAGCTTCAATATGTGGGTATTTTTCTACCCAGGGGCGGGATTGCTTCACTATAAAACTTCTTAAATTGCTTTTCACCCGCAATACTAAGTTCATATTGCCATTACCCGCTACAGATACTGATTTCAATTGTTCATTGGGTTTTAAGAAATTTTGCTTGTCCAGGTACTTTTCCATATCCCACAGATTATCACTTTCCAAAAAATAACCTGAAGGACAATTTTTATAATATTTTTTTTTGAGTACTTCCTGATCAATTAATGTTATCTGCATTGAATAGAGGTGTTAAAGTTGAAGTCAGTTTAAATATTGTTTAAAATATTATAAGTTTTAAAACATCATGGTATTTGCAATCTTAATTAAAATAAATTAGAAAATGAAATTTACACCTTTGTAATTTTAAGAATGTGTAATTTATAAACAAGTTTTTGAATTGGTCTGATTTTTATTTTCTGTAAAAAAAAGTAATTTCGCCAATGGATTACGATACAGAAGGTGCTTTTTTTCAAATCGTTGAAAAGTGCTTAAAAGGGAATCGGGTGTAAATCCCGGACAGTCCCTGCTGCTGTGAGTTCCATAAGCTTTTAGCTCTCTTAAATGCCACTGTCCCGACCCCGATAGCTATCGGGGTCGGGATGGGAAGGCCGCTAAAAGTGGAACAAGTCAGAAGACCTGCCTTCAGTATCTATTTTCTGCTTACAGGGAAATGAGCAGTTAAATAGCGAAGCCGTTCCGAAATTGATGGCGACCTATATCCTTTTATTTCCCACCATTTTATTTAACCCAAAATTTTTAACAACATGAAAAGTTTATTTTCAATGGCGGCAATTTTATTTGTTGCAAAAATCGCCTTTTCGCAAGGCATTGTTTACCCTAAAAATTTGGTGCTTGCAAATGGTGGACAGTATGGCGATACCACTCAAAATGTGGTAGTTCAAAACCTTCACCTTTATTCGCAATCCCTGAATTTTGCAGACACCATCAATACCCAGTCCATTCAGGATATTTTGGTTGATGGTTCCTTTGCCTATCTAGCGGCAGAAGATTCCATTTACAAAATTGATATTCCAACTATGGACATTGTTGCCAGGGCTGATTTTCCGGCTCCCAGTACCTATAAGCTTTTGCTGAACGACAGCATTTTGTGGGTGGGCAATTGGTACGATTTCGGTTCTGCCCCCGATTATCTTTACGCCTTCGACAGCGATGATTTGAGCCTAAAATTCTCGGTTCCTGAAATAACTCAAAAGGTAAGCGACATGGCATTGCTCAATGATACCTTAATTGTAACTCAAAACCTCACAAGCAGTGCGTTTTCTGATTCTGCTGGATATGCCGTATTGCTCGATGCCAATGACGGAGCATTTCTTAGCAATATTCCTTTGGACAATGTGGCAGATGCAGGTTGGATTTTTGTAGATAACGGTGAAGTGACATTTGTAAACCCCGTTAGCAATACCTACGGATATTTTGACAACAATGGGAATTATGTTTTGACTCCTTTTGGCAAGGATATATCAGGCGGTTCAAGTTCCAAAATTCAATTAGTAGATGATGTCCTGCTTGGAATATTTGATGACCAAATCGGTGCTTTTGATTTTGATACGGAAACTTTTGTTGCAATGGATTTAATCGATTCGGTTACTTCTTTTGTATTCGATCCCATTGAAGCTGTATTTTACGTTACGGCAACGGATTTTGCTAATTACAAACAAGGTGGCGCATATGACACGCTCGGGCAAAAACTCTATGATTTCCCAGTAGGCTTTTCTCCAGAAGCACTGGCTTTGTATTATGCCGAAAACCTTGCGCCTACCACCTCAGATGTGAATGACACTACGGAAGAAAATACTGCAAAAAGTATTACCATTTTGGCCACAGATCCGAATAATGATCCATTGGAAACAAGCATTCTGACCCAAGCGCAAAACGGAACAGCTTCGATTAATGTTGATCAAAATATTGAATACACGCCCAATTCTGGTTTTTACGGCTTGGATTCTCTAAGTTATGAAGTTTGTGATACCGAGCTGCCCGCTTATGCTCAACTTTGCGATCAAGCGAAGGTTTATGTTTGGGTCGATCAGTCGGTTGGTATTGTGCAGTTGGATGCGCAAAACACTTTTAGGATTTATCCGAATCCGGCCCAGTATTCCACAAGGATTAATGTGCAAGAAGCGGGAAATTACAATTTGAGGATTGTAGCTTTAGACGGACGTGTTCAATCCCTAAAGGAAAATGTCTTTATTGATAACAATTACGATCTAAACTTGCAAAATCTTGCTGCTGGCCAATATATGGTAGTATTGGAAAATGCAGGAAAAGTGCAAGTTCAGAAATTGATTAAAAAATAGAGGTAGAACGCTGATGACGCTGATTTAGCAGTTATTTACTGATTGTTTTCAGCTTACTGAAATATCAGTGTAAATTATAAAGATCAGCGTCATCCCTGCCTTTGCCGGCAGGCAGGTGCGTTCCAATATTTAGATAGAATGAGATACATAATCATCATATTGCTTTTCAGTTTCAGCCAATTGTTGGCCAATAATGTTCATATTGCTGAGCTTTCTACGCCAGATGCTACGCATTTTCAATTGGAGCTGAGCTGGGAAAATTCATGGAAGCTGGACAGCAATGCGCCTTACAATCACGATGCGGTTTGGCTTTTTGCCAAATATCAGGAAGAAGGTGGGAAATGGCAGCATCTAAAGCTCAGTCCCGATTCTGCGGCACATGATTTGCAAAATTCGGATTTAGCCCTTAGGGCAGAAGCCGATTCAGTGGGCGTATTTATTTATTCAAATAGCAATGGAGCTTTTCCATATCAATCGACTTCACTTAAAATACAGCAAGTGTCGGGCATTGATTTGCAAAATGTAAACCTAAAGGTCTTTGCCATTGAAATGGCTTACATACCTGCGGGCGGCTATTTTCTGGGCGACAGCCTGAGCAATTTTACTTTTAGAAATGGCAGCGATTATGCTCCGCTTTGGGTAGATTCTGAAAATGCTATTTCTGTGGGAACGGGCTTGAGTGAATTGTGCGATACCTGTTCTTATACTGAAAATATTCCGGCCGATTATCCAAAAGGAACAGAAGGATTTTACTGTATGAAATATGAAATTTCGCAGGAACAATTTGCGGCATTTTTAAATACTTTGGATTTCAATCAGCAAAACAATCGAATTGGGATAGATTTATCGGGGGCAAATATTGGAAGCTCCATAGTGCCTATTTTCAAGAAATACCGCAATGGCATAGTGGTGGAAAATCAAGGAGATGCAATAAGTAATTCGCCAGCAAAATTCGCTTATGATTTGAATACCAACAATGCTTTCAACAGTGCCGATGATGGGCAAAATATTCCATGTAATTTTTTGAACGAGGAAGATTTAAAAGCCTATTTGGATTGGTCGGGTTTGCGCCCGATGACGGAGTTGGAATTTGAGAAGATTTGTCGGGGAAATGAAAATTTCGATTACAAGGAATATGCCTGGGGCAATGCTTTGGTGAGCAATGCCAATAATCTCAGTCAATCAAGAACTGCTGCGGAATATTGTACGGATAGTATTTCGCCTGGTCATGGTTTTGCCAATCATTTGTATCCCATTACTTCTGGCGAATATTATATCGAAGGACCTATCCGCTGTGGATTTGCAGCGAATGCTCAAAGCGACAGATTGACTTCAGGAGCAGCTTATTACGGAGTGATGGAAATGAGCGGAAACCTTTGGGAGCAATGTGTTAGAGCTTATGGGGCGGGTGTTTCTTTTGATGGAAAATGCGGTGATGGACAACTAGATGCTGATGGAAATTCAAATGAAACGGCTTGGAGCAATGGCAATGCCGATTTATTCATTTTCAGCGGAGGGAGTTGGTTCAGTTTGGTCTTTAATAATTTGAATTATGAATTCCGGGATTTGGCTGTTTCAGATCGTTTTTATGGGAATTTAAATGCCTCCAATAGGAGAAATTCTGCGGGTGGACGAGGTGTGCGTTAAACCAGTGGTCAGACAACTCAAAGTCGTCTGACCACTCGATTTAGAAATGAATAAAATTTGATAAAGCATTTTGTTTTATGAAAATATATCAATTTTTATTAAGGGTTTTGGGGTTTTTTGAAGTAGGGGGGG
>JBBDNB010000057.1:0-86140 GCA_040877935.1 Chitinophagales bacterium | reverse complement strand
CCCCCCTACTTCAAAAAACATTTAGTCAATGTGTTAGGAGGAAAATAATTTGATAACTCAGTTCTAATAGCTGTATTTATGAAAATGAAAAACATTCAATTACTATTCCTGATTTTACTATTCGCTTCTTTTCAAAATGAAGCCTATAAAGGCGGTGAAGGCGATGGTTTTGCCCAGGGCGAATTGATACGGTTTACGACTTCCATTGAGGAAAATATTTCTAAGGAATCGAACTTGTCCATTTTTCCCAATCCGGTAATACAGGGAGAAACGGTCAATATTGAAAGCCAAGTTTCCGCTGAATTTTCGCTGATTAACACCAATGGCAATACTTTTTACTTGGGAACTGATATACGCCAGTTTTCTACTGCGGAATTGGCCAAAGGCAGCTATATTTTGCAGGTAAAGAAAGGAGATACATTTGATTACCGCAAACTGCTGGTTTTGTAGTGAAACAGGCTATCCTCATATCATTTTTGATGCTGACAATTTCGATTGTCACTGCACAGGAAGAATGGCATTATTTGGATATGGTGGAAATTTCAGACACCAAAAAATTACAGCGAAAGAGAGATACGGTCATTACTCACTCTACTGATATTGGTGCTTTGAGCCAAAGCCTGCAACGTGAAAATGGCGTGTATATCCGCAATTACGGGCCTTCCAATATTGCTTCATTGAGTGTGCGGGGCACCGAACCGGCACAGAACCAGGTCTTGTACCGCGATTTGAATTTGAACAGCATGTTCCTTGGGCAGACCGATCTTTCGCTTTTCAATACATCAGCCGGGGATTTTAGTTTGACAAAAGGCATTTCATCACTTTCCAAAAATTCAGGAGCATTGGGCGGTTTACTCAGTTTTGATTTCAATCCTGTTTTTAGCAGTGCCAGAAATCACGGTTTGGACTTAGCATTGGAGGGCGGGAGTTTCCACACTTATCGCATGATGGCGCAAAGCAGATTTAGCAGTGAAAATTTGTTCAGCACTACCAAATTGAGCTACGACCGCAGCAGGAACAATTATAAATACAGGGACATTGGGCAGGCTGGAAATCCGTGGGTAAATCAAGAGAATGCAGCTTTTCAGCGATTGAATTTCAATCATAATGTAGCCAAAAAAATCAATAACCGACAAGCCTTGGAATGGGGTGCGGCTTATTTTTTCATGGACAGGCAAGTTCCCCCGGCCATTTTGTCGAGCAATCAAAGTGAAAGTCAAGAGGATCATTTGGGCGTACTAAATTTGCAATACAAACTCAGCCGCTCCAAACATGCACTGCGTTTAGCCGGATATTATAAATTTCAATATCTGGAATACCAAAACCTACAGGCCGAGATCAATTCCCAAACCACTGCGCATACTTCTATGATGCTGGCAGAGCATAAATTTGCCATTCGTCCACAGATGATTTTAAAATCTAGATTGGAAAACCAAACGGATTGGGTCAATAATGAAAACATTGGCTCGGTGAAAAGCAGAAACCGCACTGTGCTTTCTACTGTGCTGAACCACAACCTGAACAATTATTTTTCCTGGTCGGGGAATTTAAGACAGGATTTTTACAGCGATTTTGTTTCGCCATTTTTATTTCATTTTGGTTTTAAGGTTTTCCCCTTGGGCAAAGAGAAATTTTACATAGGAGCAGATGGTGGCAGGAATTTCCGATATCCTACGATCAATGATCTGTATTGGCAACCGGGCGGAAATTTGGATATCGAAGCAGAAAGCTCTTGGGGCGGTGAATTGAGCAGCAATTATAATTTGAAAAAGAATAAATGGCAATTTAATTTTTCCCAACAATTGTATTTGTACCGCATCAAAAATCAGATCCGTTGGCTGCCTTCAAGCGAGGGATTTTGGCAGGCGCAAAATATTGACAATGTGCTGAGTTGGGGTTACGAACCGCAAGTGACATTTGCTTTTTCGCCAGATCAAGAATGGAAATTAGAAGCGCAAATTTTTTATCATCTGAACAACAGCTTTGAAAGTGCGGAGCGTTGGCAGAGCATTTATGTGCCAAAGCACCAGGTGAAGTCTATTTTGTTTTTGAGTTACAAGGGATTTTTTGCGGAATACAGTCAGGAATGGAGCTCGGAAAGATATACCAGCAGGGACAACAGTACTTTTTTGGAACCTTATATGTTGTACAATTTGAGTCTGGGCAAGGATTTTAATTTTAAGAAACATTTGCTTCGATTGCAATTGCGCATGGAAAATTTAAGCAATGAATCCTATGTGCTGATGGCGGGCAGGCCCATGCCGGGTCGGGCTTTTTATGGGACGTTGAGGTATAGATGGAGGTGAGAGTAGATTTTTGTTTTTGTATTTTTACTTTTTATAGAAATAAGAAAAATACAGTTTGAAAATTTATCTTAAAAATAATTAAAACTAAAAAGTGGATATTGCAATTTCCAAGGACAAAGTCCCAATTAGATTGAATTCTGAGCGCTGGTTACACATAACAACTGGCCACCCTGACATTGCAGATTATTATTATGAAATACTTGAGACTATTGAAGAACCTGAAGTAATATACGAGGGTAGTAATGGCGCAAAAATTGCAGTTAAAAGCTTTCAGGAAACTTTAGGTAAATTTATAGTTGTTGTTTACAAAGAAATTTCAAATACAGATGGATTTGTACTAACGGCTTATCTTGCCAAAGGAAAACAAACTTTTAAAAAGAAAACAATATTATGGAAACTGCAGAATTAAAAGATATAAAAATAGCATTGCCTTATTTATTGAAGCATAAAACCATATGGTCTTCCTATGATCATGATGCTGATGTTTTGTATTTGCATTTTAAAAAACCCAATAATGCCGATGATTCAAAAATGACGGATGAGGAAATAATTGTGCGGTATGAAAACAAAGAAATTATTGGATTGACTATATTGAATGCCAGCCAAAGGTTGAAACCCTAATCGATTTAGTAGGAATTTTTCTGATTTCGCTAAAATCCAATTATAACTTACACAAGCATTAAATGAAGTTTAAACACACGTATTCCCCTTTATTCCTTGCTTTTTTCCTGATTTGGACAGCCTGTTCCAAAACGGGCGGGCCGGATGAGCAGAATGACAACTCCAATAAAGATTTCACAATTGCAGTGTTGAACGAAGGCAATTATACTTGGAGCAATGCATCGCTTACGATGATCCACGAGGATTCGGGAATTGTTAGGCAAAACTATTTTGAATCGGTGAACAACGCTCCGTTGGGCGATGTGGCGCAGTCCTTTACCCGCTGTAATGAAAGCATTTTTATTGTGGTCAACAATTCAGGGAAAATTGAGGAAGTGGATGCAAAAACCTGGGAGCGCAAAAGAACCTTGGGCGGCCTGACTTCACCGCGCTATATTTTGCCCATCAATGATCAAAAGGCTTATGTGAGCGATTTATATGCCAATGCCATTCATATTGTCGATTTGCAGACTTTTGAGAAAACAGGAGAAATCCCTATGAATGGCTGGACGGAGCAAATGGTGCTATATCGCCAACTTGTTTGGGTCGTGGAAGTGGAAAATAAAACAGTGAAAGCCATCAATACCTTAACCGATCAAGTAGTTGAAACCCTTTTCCTTGATGCGACTCCAAGGAGTATGAGCATGTCCTCCAATTATTTTGAGGTATTGGCGTCAAATGAGGGGGAAAGCTTAACTTATTTCTACAGTTTTGATGGAGAAGGCAAAAATATTGATTTAAAACCAGCATTATTAGATGGTAATTGTAGTATGTTGCGCTATGGATATGGATGTATAGAAGCTAGTCAACACTATTATATATGCGACAACTCCAAAGTATATAGATCTAGAACCTTCAATGCGGGCAGTCAGGAATTGATTTTGGATTTAAGTGGCAGGAATATCTATGGTTTTGAAATTATTGATGACTACCTTTATTTCTGTGATGCAAAGGATTATGCCCGCAATGGCGTTTTGCTAAAATACACACTCAGCGACAATCCCGTTTTTGTGGATTCTTTTACCACCGGCCGCATTCCGCAGGCTATTTTGGGATTGTAGGGGGGGGCTTCAAAAAAATACCTCAACGGGAAAACTCACTCCACTCCAACAACCCCACCCTGCTTATACCGGAATTTTATGCTCCTTATATTTTTGAAATCATCCAACGGGTTTTCTTTGAGCACCAAAAAACTGGCTTCATAGTCGGGTTTTAATTTTCCGATTTTTCGTTCTGGAAAGACAGCACTTGCAGAATTTTCACAGGCAATTTTCATTAATTCCAATGGGCTGAAAAGCTCCAAACTTTCCAATAGCAACAATTCCTCAAAAACCGTAGAGTGATGTGTGTCACTTCCGGCTGCTATTTTTACACCTTTTTCTTTCAATAGCCTTAGGTTTTTCATCTGTACAGCTCGCATATATTCCATAGGTTTTGACCATTCTTGTACATCCTTGGTAACGAGTAGTGTAGTTACAACAGTGATTTCTTTTTCAGCCGCCAATATTGCATCGGCCTCATCAATCAGAAAAAGGCTGCTGTCCAAGTCCTCGGGAATATTGTAGCCAGGTAAATGGTTGATTTCATCCACTCCGGCCTGCACTGCATTGTGAAAATCCTTTGAAGTTTCCACATGGGTAGTAACTTTTAAACCCTCCTTGTGCGTCTTTTGAACAATCAAAGGCAATAATTCGGAATCCAGACCTTTTCGCCAGGCATTTTTTGCTACTGATTTATTGTCGGAATATAGCAGGTAAGTTTTTATAAAATCAGGTTGATCTTCCAGGATCAAAGGCCATTTTTCCTCTAAATCAGCCTCACTATCCACATAATAATAAGCCTTGTTTTCCATCTCCATATCCGATGGATAAATGCCCCGGTTTTGCAGCATTTCATAGAGTTGGGTGGGATGCCCGCCCCCTTGGGTTCGGGCAGGTCCTCCACTGCCGGTAATGCCACCATTGGCAAAAACCACATCAATGCTTTCGGGCTTGTTTATCAGTGGTTTTAGTTGTTTTGCATATTGCGCAATATTGTTGGGAATCTTGACATAAAAAACGCCTTTTCGCAAATATACCTGTGCCTGTGCATCAAAATCTCGCTGCGATTCAATATTGTGGTTGTGTGCTTCCGCAAAAGGTGGAATAATATAATGACTGGAAAGATCAATACTGCTATCAATATCATCCGGTTTTTCTGCTACAAATTGCTGCCCAATTATATAAAAGTCTCGTTGCTCAAATCCTTCTCCATTAAAGACATAAGCATTTTTAAATTCAAAGCTGTTAGGAGCTTTTTCTTTTGTTTTGGTTTCTGTACAGGAGAAGAAAATTAAAAGGGCGAGGCTGTAAATTAGTGTTTTCATGGTTTATTTGATTGAATTTCTGATTGTTTGGGCAATAGCTTCCAATTTTTCATCATCCATTAAAGGCCCATCAGCAGAGCTTAGGTAACCGCAATATTTTTCGCTGAAATCCTCAATTTCACTTTTTATCTTTTTCCATTTACCCTCCGGAATACCGTGCATGGGTATTAATTTCACATGCGCATGATCTACTCCCATACCTTCTGCTATCAGCCCGGTACGTTTTGTATTCAATGCTTTATTCAAATGAGCAGCTACTTTACGGGCAAACATCATTATGGAAATATACTTTTCTTTATCAAGGTTTAAAACATTGCTGTCTTCATGTGCTTTAGTAGCAACCACTGTTATTCCTGGTGTATTGGGATAAGGTGTTAAAAAAGCAATATAATCCTTATCTTCAAAAATCACATGCGATTTTTCTGTGCCATTGATTATTTTGAAGAAAAGACATTTCGGTTTCATAAATGTATCAAGCATAAATTGATTTATGAAAATATTAAAAATGAACAACTTTTTTACGTCAAAAAACTATTCAACAATGCAATACATTTTATCTGCTTTTATACTCTTTAATTTAATAAGCTCCTGCCAAATGAAAAATTCTGAAAGCAATACCAATCTACCCAATATTGATTCCCTGTGGAATTACGATGATCTATCAGCGACAGAGGAAAAATTCAGGGCTTTACTGCCCAAAGCAAAAGCATCTGGGGACAATACCCACTATGCCGAATTGCTCACTCAACTGGCAAGAACCCAAAGCCTAAATGGTGATTTTGCTGAAGCACATGCTATTCTTGATTCTGTTCAAAATATTTTAAAGACAGAAGATATTCCCTTAGTGAAAATTCGCTATTTGCTTGAAAGGGGCAGGACATATAATTCTGCGAACAAAAAAGAAATGGCTATTCCACTTTTTAAAGAAGCCTTTGAGCTTGCCCAGAAAAACAAAGCGGATTTTTATGCCATAGATGCGGCCCACATGTTGGGTATTGCAGAAAAACCAGACCAACAGTTGCGGTGGAATTTAAAAGCAGTAGAGCTGACAGAAAAATCAAATGAGCATAGAGCTAAAAAGTGGTTGGGACCACTTTACAACAATATTGGCTGGACCTATCACGATAAGGGTGATTACCGGGAAGCAATGCATTTCTTTGAAAAATCGCTGGAATGGAGGGAAGCACAAAATGACCAAAAGGGAGCTTTTATTGCCAAGTGGTGCATTGCAAGGAATTACCGCTCGATGAATGAAATAGAGGCTGCATTGGATATTCAGGAGGCTCTTCTTTCCGAAATGAAAGCAGATAGCAGCAAAACAGATCCTTATGTTTACGAGGAACTGGGGGAATGCCATTTATTGAAAAAAGACAGCACTAGTGCTCGTAGATATTTCAAATTGGCTTATGCTATCTTATCAAAAGACAAATGGATGCAAAACAATGAGCCTCAAAGACTTGAAAGGATGCTTGAACTTTCAGGGAATCAAAAATAAACTTGATAATATCTCTAGCTTTTCTGAAAAGCTGGCTTTAAAGATTGTTGATTGATCAGGTAATAAGCCCCGAACAGCACTCCAGAATAGAGCAAAGTAGAAAGCAAGGTGTTGTGGAAGAAAGGAATGGCTGCTGTGTAACAAGCAATCAATCCACTGAAATCCATTGGATACATGCTGCCTGAAATCCAAACCCCGAAATTTGAGATCAGAAAGAACAGCACAGAAGCAGTAATGGCTCCAATTCCAATTCTAGCAATATTAATTTTCTTTAAACCAATATAAGCTAAAACAGCGATCAGCAGGAATGCTCCATATACGAATATCATGCCTGAATGAAAGCCCGTGAATGAACGCAAGCCCAATTGAAAAGCTACTTCCAGCATAATATCCGAGAAAAGAAGAATACCGAGTGGAAGTAGAAATGCCAAATTTTTATTTTTGAAAACAGCTGCTCCAAAAAGTGCAATTGCTATCACAGGTGTGAAATTTGGCGCAATAGGCAATAGGCGCATTAATGCTGTTACAATCAATAATCCTGCAATTATTGCGATTTGTACTTTTCTGCTTTTTATCATGGTTGTGTTATTTTGGTTTCGAAGTTAAAAAAAACTGGCTTGAATAGACAATGCCTGAAAGTTTTATTTGCTTTAATTTACGCTATTTATTAACTTCAGCATTCTTTTTTGAAACATTATACGCCTTTTAATGGTATTAATAAGTAGCAGCGCTTCTTTTTACAAAATTTATGATTCTCAATAAAAATGATTGAAACACTATTGGAATACGGAATGGTATTCCTCACATCTATGTTCAAATTTGCCTTAGCCCCTCTGGCAGGAATAGCCCGAGACATGAGTATTGTAGAAACTGCTTTATTTACAATTCTGGGAATGATGACAACAGTCCTTATTGTTGCTGGTATCAAAGATGAATTCCGCAGAAAATTGATTTGGAAATTCAAACGCAACAAAGCCCTTTTCACCAAAAGAAACAGAAGAATCGTTACGATTTGGAATAAATACGGCCTTGCCGGTGTTGCTTTTTTAACACCTGTTTTGTTCAGTCCAATTGTGGGTGTACTTGTCGCAGTATCATTTGGCGGCTCCAAAAGCAAGATGGTTAAATACATGTTTGTAAGTGCCGCTTTTTGGGGATTTACCCTTTCTATTCTCTACAAACTTGTTGGCAACCTGATATTTGTTGCCTGACATTTACCTCCTTTTTTTTAATACATTTCCATTCCTGTGTTTTCCTTGATTTTTTTCAAGAGCCAGGACTTATCAGCAATTTGGGCTGTGCTTTCAATTTCATCCCGTACTTTTTTGGGCACTTTCTGAAAACGGGATTTTAATTTGGCCAATTTTACAATATAGCGAATCAGGTTTTTGTAAATCGTTTTCTGGTAATCTGAAATGCGTTTGTTTCTGCGCAAAAACAACTTGAATGTTTCCGCCTGTGCAAACAGGGCATTGAACTCGTTCAGCTCGTAGTACGACTTGAGCAAAAGCGATTTAGAGCTCAGCTCATAACTGATTTCCGTGAACTCCACTTCCCTTAGCAGCTCCATGGTTTGCGAGAAATCTTTTTTGAAATAGCTTAAATTAGCAAGATTATATTTAAAGGCATTGTCCCTGACATTGGGGTTCAGGTATTTTTCGTAATGATTGATGAAATACTCCGTCCACTCTATTTCATTTAGCCTAAGTCCCACTGTCACAATATTTTTATAGTCCCATTGTGAAATATATTTGCCCTCAAAAATGATATTGAATTCAAGCAAGAGTTTGTAAAGCTTAAAAAGCTTTTCCAGATATTCATTCCTGCCCTCATTTATTTTTTTGATGCAAAAGTTCATGGCATAGCCATACATCACTTTGTTTTCTTCTGCTGGAAATATGCTAGAGTTTTCTTCTAAAAGCTTTACCAATTTTTCAAAATTTGATTCATTGTTTTCGTCCTCCAGTGTTTGGAATATTTGAAGATAAATGTCAATCAGCGGTACTTTTTCTAAGGCAAGCTTTTCAGAATATGGTTTTATGTCCATCAGTGAAATCTCTTCAAATGATTCACCCGCAATATTTTTTCGGTTTAATGCCTCACAGGAATACTTGAGCCTTTTGGCCGCATAATAAATATCTAGGTTGACAAGCAGATTTTGTAAGTCCTTATTTAGGTTTGGGGTTTTATTTTGCACGGCATAATCATATATTTTTTCATCTAACAAATGCTGCTTTAAAAAATACGCTGTGTCTTTTTGATCCGAATCAGACATTATATTTTGGCTTTTTTTCAACATTGTGTCGTATTGCTTATTCATGCCTAGGTTTTGATATTGCTCCAATAGTAATTGATTAAAAGTTTCAGGGCTTTTTTTAATCTGTTCAATGACCAAAAATTCCTTAAGCAATTTCAAAAGCAAAGACATCATGGCCCGCAATTTATCACCATTGAATTTTTCCTTTAGAAAAACTGTGGGATACACCGTTTTTTTGTCCAATTTATTGCTTGTCAAATCTGGATGGGAAGCTGCTATTTGACTGTAGAGTTTTTGTAATTTTTCATTTGTATTGTGATATGGAGAATGCACAAATGCCCCAAAACGCTTAAATGTATCCGGGTTGAGATATTTTAGTGATTGAATCAACTGACTGCTTTGCATGTTTGCTTGTTTTGGTTTTTACAATACATTTATCAGCTAATTTATACAATAAACATTGCTAAATTATAAAATCAGCTACCAATAGTTTTTTCAATAAAATTATAAACCCTAATAAATACTTTTTTAGAATACTGATATTCAATGTATTAAATTTTAACAGAAGCATTTAATCCATCTAGTTAGATTTTCAATATGCAGTATTTGTACTTTTTTTAGGTGATAAATGGGCTTAATTTAGGACTCGAATCACTAAAAAACCATACAGCCATGAAAACTTTCCAAACCCTAATCTGTGTATTATCCTTTTCGATACTGCTCAATGCCCAAAACCTACCCGATGGTTTTGAAACCTTTGACGGCAACAATATTGAAACCGTTTTTTCATCCGATGGTGTCTTTTTCTGGGATTTGAATAATGCTTATTTCCGAGTTCCAAAAACAGACTCAGTACATTCAATTTTTACTGCAGGCTTGTGGATGGGTGGCATAGATGCCGGAGGGCAACTTAAGGTAGCGGCAGAAACTTACCGGCAAAATGGTAATGATTTTTGGGCAGGTCCCTTGGATGAAAACACAGGGCAAACCAATGCTACCACCATTGATAACTGGTCAAGAATCTGGAAAGTCAACAAAAGGGATATTGACCAACACATTGCCGATTACAGTGACAACAATCAGGTGGATTTTCCACAGCCTGCCATTTATGACTGGCCGGGCAAAGGCAATCCTTTTGCAAAGGGAGCGAATAATACTCCCATTGCAGTTACACAGGATGCAGCACCTTTTGTGGACTTGAACAACAATGGCGTTTACGAACCTGATCAGGGCGAATACCCCAATATCAAAGGCGATCAAATGCTTTGGTATGTTTTTAATGACAATGGCGGCCCTCATACTGAAACAGGTGGTTTTCCATTACAGGTAGAAAATCAGATTTCTGTCTATGGATACAATTGCCCAGATGATGATATTTTGTACAACACTTTATTCATCAATTATAAAATCATCAATAGAGGGAGTGATTTACATGATTTTTATGTGGGAAAATGGACGGATTTTGACCTTGGATGTTTTAATAATGATCTTGTTAGTTGTGACACTGCAAGCAATACATTTTATGTTTATAACGGAACTGTAAGCGACCCTGACTGTGCAAGCAGAGGTTATGGAAATGACCCACCCATTCAAACCATAAGTTTTTTAGACCAGGAACTTTCAGCACATGTATTTTATAATAATGATTTTAGTGTTACAGGTAATCCTGAGAATTTTTCCCACTATTATAACTACATCACAGCGAGATGGAAAGATGGCACCCCTTTTACCCTAGGTGGTAATGCATATGGTGGTACAACTCCAACTTCATTTATGTTTCCGGGCAATCCTTCTGATCCTATTAGATGGTCAGAATGTAGTCAAAACAACACTCCCGCTGATAGAAGAGGAATGGGGGTAACTGGGCCTTTTGATTTACAAGCTGGTGACCATGTTGAAATGACACTTGCACTTTCCACTCATTTTTTACCATTTGATACATGCCCGGATTTTACTCCCTATCGGCAACGCATTGACACTATTAGCCAGAAATTTGCCAACAATCAGTTGCAGGCTTGCGACAATCTAAATTTTACTTGCAACGATCCGCAAAGTCTTGGCTGCGTGTGGCCTGGAGATGCGAGTGATGATGGCATTGCCAATGTGCACGATATCTTTCCAATTGGTATAGCTTATGGCACTTCTGATGCCACAAGACCCAATGCCAGTACCAACTGGGAAGGACAGCCTATGCAGGACTGGTCGCAGAATTTTTCCATTATTGGAAACAACTACAAACATGCCGATTGTAATGGCGATGGCATCGTTGACTCCTTTGATCTGCAATCCATTACAAACAATTATGGTTTGCAACATTTCAAACAATCGCAGACTTCACTGAATGCTTATCCTATTGCATCGGTATTGCAGCCGGGGCCTTTTATTGAAAACACCAGGGTGGAGATCGATATAGAACTGGGAACATCCAGCCAACAAGTCCCGGATTTCTATGCCCTGGCATTTACGCTCAACTACAACAGCGATGTGGTTGAGTCGGGCACTGTTGATGTGGATTTAAGCGATTCCTGGGCAGGTACCGAAAACGTGGATTTGATTTCGGTCCACAAGGAATTCCCAGCAACAGGAAGGGTTGAAGTAGGTCTGACTAGAATTGATCAGATAAACCAGTCGGGCTTTAAAAAAATAGCCACGGTAAGCATGATTTTAATTGATGACATTGCCGGGAAAGAAAACCTACTTGAAACACTCGATCCCTGGATCAGCAGTGCCAAAGCCATCAAAAATGACGAAACTGAGATCGAACTGACAATTGTAAGTACAGAAGAAGTTTTCTTTGATTCAAATATTGCTGTTTACCCCAACCCCACAAACAATATGATTTTTGTGGAGTTGCCCAAAACAAATGATATTCAATTGCTCAGGCTTTATGACAATCTTGGCCGGGTTTTACTTCAAAGAAATGATCTGAGTGAAGGTAAAACCAGCATTAACACATCAGATTTACCGGGGGGCATTTATTACCTGGAAGTGAGTGGTGAAAAGTCGCGCTCCACACAAAAAATTTCAATTATAAAATAAAAAAATGGTGCGAATGGTTTTGAAACAGACATTTGTTGCCGTGTCTGAAATGGGATGCCCAGAACATAGATTCTGGGTTTTCTGTTTGTGGCCAGGAAAATACCTGGCTTAGGGTTTGTTAACATACAAAATTTTCAAACTTCGCGCATTAGAAACCCATTTATCTTCAGAATTTCGTAAAATTGCAGTCTTGAACTTATTTTTAATTTCAGACTATTAGATGATGGAGTTTAACAAAGAGCATTTAGGAAGAAGAGTTGTGCCCGGCACAAAAGCAGACGGACGTGAAATAGAATTATTTGTACGGAAATCGAAAAATCTGGATAGAGTAACACTTGCTCAGGCTCAATCTATAGGTGCTGTAGTTGTAGATCACGATCTGGAAAAAATTAAGCTAACAGAATTGCAGATTCAGCATTTAGCTATGGGGCTGGGTGTAGAAGCAAACGAACTGATTGACAGATATGCCCTCGAAGAAGAACATGGATTAGATATTGCCTCGGACTTTGATGGAGAAAGCAGTCTTACTTTTTTAGCAAACAATTTGCACTTGATGCGCACACCAATAGCCAAAAGAGGCAAGAGCTTCATACAAATAAACGTACCGCTTGATTTGTCAAAACTTCAAATTAAGCAATAATTATTCTGACTCCTGAATTGCTTGTACAAATTTAGCTATAGAAGGGTCTGCCTCAGGGCCAAAACTATCTATGAGCATTATTTTATCCCCATTTTCACTTTTCAATTTGTAGAGGATAGACATGTCGTCAGGATTGGTGCTACCTTCAAATCGATAGGTATCTTCAAGCTGAAGCTGATCTCTCGAAATTTCCTTACCACTTGAACTGAGTAATTTTCCATTCTCAAGTCGATAATTGCCTTCGTAGCCTCTCCCTTCCAATTCATTCATTACGCTTGATAAAGATTTCATGTGATGCATAGCACAGTAATTTAAATGTTACTAAATGATAAATACTGTATTTACTCGATAATCGAGATTTAAACCTGCCCGACTAAGCAGGCGGGTGCTCCGAGGCTTTCCTGCCTTGCCTGCAGGCAGGCCTCGAAATCAAAAAAACATTTTTCTTATAAATGCCTCGTGGGTTTACTCCGAGGTAGTTTACTAAAATACAACATTATATATGCACAGAATATAGGGCTTAGTATTGAAAACAAAAAACTAAAACTTGTTAAATGCTTCTATCTGCATCAAATGCCTCAAGGATATCGGCTATGCGCCTTAGGAATGTGCCTCCCAAATAACCATCTACTATTCGATGATCGTAGGAAAGCGACAAAAACATCATATGTCGTATGGCTATGGTATCGCCCATTTCGGTTTCAATCACCACGGGTTTTTTCTTGATGGCTCCAGTGGCCAGCACAGCCACTTGCGGCTGACTGATAATAGGCGTGCCCATCAAATTGCCAAAAGTGCCTACATTGGAGATGGTAAAGGTGCCGCCCTGGATTTCCTCTGGTTTTAGCTTATTGATTCTGGCTCGTCCCGCAAGATCATTCACTTTCTTGGTTATTCCGGTCAGATTGAGTTGCTCTGCTTTATGGATCACAGGTACAATTAAATTCCCGCTGGGGAGTGCCGTGGCCATACCAATATTCAAATCCCTTTTTACATGAATTTGATCGCCTACTACAGAAGCATTTACATTGGGGAATTCTTTCAGTGCCTGACAAACCGCTTCTACAAATATGGGCGTAAAAGTGATTTTTTCGCCTTCTCGTTCCTGGAAACTCTTTTTCACTTTGTTTCTCCAAAGTACGATTTTAGTAACATCTGCTTCTACAAAAGAAGTGACATGTGCTGATGTAGCTTTGGATTTCACCATATTGGTGGCAATCATTTTGCGCATGCGGTCCATTTCTATAATATCTACATTCTCTTCTGCCCCAGGTGTACTTACAGGGACTTGTTGAGGTGCTGGTGTTGCTGCTGGTTCAACAGGCTTGCTTTCAACTTGCTTTTCCTTTTTACTTTCTTTTGCTTCTGATGATCTGTTCTCCAAATAAGCCAGAATATCTTTTTTAGTAACTCTGTTGTTTTGTCCTGAGCCTGGAACAACTTCTAATTCCGTCATACTTACATTTTCATTGCGCGCAATATTCAATACCAAAGGCGAATAAAACCTTCCATTGGCATTATTGCTTTGTTTTTCATTGTCTGTTTTTTCAGTTGCCTTTTGTTCTGTTACAGCAGTTTCTCCGGTAGAACTTCTCGACACATTGCTCATTTCAGGCTCAGGTACACCTGCTGTTTCTTCTTCACTTGCTTCACCCTCGGCATTAATTATTGCTATGGCCTGCCCTACCTGAACTACATCGCCTTCCTGGAATAGAATTTTACCGATAGTACCAGCATGCGAGGCGGGTACTTCAGAATCCACTTTGTCTGTGGCAATTTCTAAAACTGCCTCATCCTCCTCTACTTTATCACCTTCACTTTTCAACCATTTAAGAATCGTTGCTTCGGTAATGCTCTCTCCCATTTTGGGCATAATCAATTCCACATTTGCCATAACTTATCTTGTTTAATATGCTGCGAATTTACCAAAAAGGAATGATTTAAACATTTTGGAGTTCAAACTAAGGTTTCCCAACTGTAAAAAATCTAAGCTCGGGTTTAAGTATATTTTTTTGCCGATAATGCAATTGGACAAAAGATATGAGCCGTAAATTTTCTGTTTGCGGCTCAAATTTATGTTGTTTTTGAGCCGCAAAAGTGTTTTTTTCAAAAACTGAAGAACTACGACTTACACACTATAAACCTGATTGATTTTCAAACATTTCTCAACAGATACCTTCTTAAAATCTTCAAGTCTATAATTTCCATTTCGATAAAGCTTTCAAAGTGTTAATTCTACAAATTGTCGTTATAATCCACGCTTTGATGCAGCACTCTTACAACAAAGATTCCGTAGTCTGTAGGTAAGTAGAAAATGATGTGAGATTGATAGAGAAATCTTCTCAGTTCTGGGTAAAACTCATAGGCAATTCTTCCAAGGTTTGGGTTTTTTGCCAGGCTATTTAAAATGCTTTCTAATCCAGTGAAATAGACTTTAGCTTGTTCTATGCCAAAATACTGAATGCCGTATTCATATATTTTGCTTAAATCAAATTCAGCTTCAACCGAATTTTTATAGATGCCCATTTTTACCCAGCTTATTTTCTACATCCTTCATAATATCAGGTATGGACTTACTGCTAACACCACTGTTCAGGCCTTTGTCAATAGCCGCTTTTAAGCTTTGGTATTTGGCCTTGCGTTCACGATCTTTTCTAACCAAATCACGGATATATTCACTCTCATTGGTGTATTCGCCCTCTGCAACAATTTCTTGAATCCAGTTATTGAGTTTGTTCGTAAAACTGATTGACTTTCTTATGGTTGACATCTTTTTTAGCTTTTAAACTATCAAGTGGTGCAAAATAGTTCTTTTTTGGTGCAATATCTCAATTTTTGTATTTTAATCAAACATCCCTCAACAGATACCTTCTCAAGGATTCCAAAGCAATGATGGCCGTAAGCTCGATATTTTGTTGACGATTACCGGGTAATTGAACCTTTCTGATTCTTGGAGCATCTGCTTTGCCTACCGCAATCCAAACTGTTCCCACGGGTTTTTCCTTTGTGCCGCCATCTGGTCCGGCAATGCCCGAAACGGCAATACCAAGCTCGGTTTTGAATTTTGAACAAATTCCTTTGAGCATTTCTGCTACTGTTGCCTCGCTTACAGCGCCTTCTTTATCCAATGTCTCTTTTGCTACGCCCAACTCATTCATTTTGATTGCATTGGAATAAGAAACTACGGAGCCTTGAAAATAATCTGAACTGCCGGGCACAGAGGTAATCCTATGGGCGATATAGCCACCCGTACAACTTTCTGCCGTGGCAATCTGCCAATTTTTGTCTTTCAAGATATTGCCAATTACCGCTTCAAATACATCATCTTCCTCCCCGTAAATATAGTGTCCCACATATTCACATAGTTTTTTGCTTTGTGTTTCCAATGATTGTTTCAAAGCAGAAAGATTATCGCCTTTAGCAGTAAGCCTAAGCTTTACCGTGCCAAGACCTGGCAAATAAGCCAGTTTCACTTCTTTGGGCAGGGCATCCTCAAAATCTTCCAGGACATCCGAAAGCTTGGATTCACCCACAGAAGCGGTGAGGAAATGTCGGTGTAAAATATTGGGCAACTCAAAAGTAGCCTTAATGCGCGGCAAAACTTCTTCCCGCATCAGTGCTTTCATCTCGGCAGGTACTCCCGGCATCGATACATAAATGGTTTCATTTTCTTCAAACCACATGCCCCAGGCTGTTCCTTTGTTGTTGGGCAATGCGGTGCAATTTTCAGGCATATCTGCCAGTGGTAATGTTTTCTCGGGAGTTTCAATGCCCCGTTTTTGGAAATATTGCTCCAGCCTCTTTACGATTTCTTTGTTTTGTTTTAAACCAACATCGAAAAACTCAGCCAGGCAATCTTTGGTAATATCATCTTTGGTTGGTCCCAATCCTCCGGTGATCAACACGAGTTTTGCCCTTCGTGTGCTTCTTTGTAGTGCCTCAAGTATTGCCTCTCGCTCATCGGTAATAGTTAGAGTTTCTTTTACATCAATCCCGAGCAGGCTGAGTTCCTTGCCCATCCATGCTGAATTAGTATCAATAGTTTGTCCGTATAGTATTTCGTCTCCTATTGTGATGATTATAGCATTCATGTTTTTTTATTTCAAATTTAGGACTTATAAATATTCAAATTGAACAAGTACCCTTTACTTTTGTTCTTTTGCTTTCAAATTATAAAAATAAATATGATTTCGAAGGGATTATTTTCAACAATGATTTTTCTCTTTTTTTCATTGCAAGTTTTTTCGCAAGAAAGTGTAATCAAGGGAAAAATAGTTGATGGGTTAAACAATGATCCCATTCCATTTGCCAATATTGTGATACAAAATACTTCCAACGGCACTTCGGCAGATGTGAATGGAGAATACATATTAGATGGGATAAAACCTGGACTCTACAATTTGGTGGTTTCCAGTTTGGGATATGAGAGTAAGGTGATATATGAAGTGGAGGTTACAAAGTCAAAATCCAGGATTTTAAATATTGAGCTTACAGAAAGCACCAATAAATTGGAAGAGGTAGAAGTGAAAGCTTCTCCTTTTGATCGAAAGGCTGAAAGTCCTGTTTCTGTTAAATCAATTGGGGTGAACGAAATTCAGCGCTATCCGGGAGGCAACAGGGATATTTCAAAGGTAATTCAATCGCTGCCGGGCGTATCTTCTACGGTAGCTTTTCGCAATGATATTGTAATCAGGGGAGGATCGCCCAATGAAAACCGATTTTATTTGGATGGGATAGAAGTACCCGTAATCAATCACTTTTCTACCCAGGGCGCATCGGGCGGTCCAATAGGTTTGATCAATGTGGATTTTATAAAAGATGTGGAATTATACACGGGAGCATTTCCGGCCAATAGGGGCAATATGCTCAGTTCCCTATTGGAATTTTCATTGATTGATGGCCGAAATGATCGGCTTTCAGGAAGGTTTACGCTCGGATCAAGCGAGGCGGGCTTTTCCCTTCAAGGCCCCATTGGCAATAAATCCACTTTTATTGTTTCGGTCAGGAGATCCTATCTTCAATTGTTGTTCAAGGCTTTTGGTTTGCCTTTTTTGCCTACCTACAACGATTTTCAATTTAAATACAAATACAAAACCGGAAAAAGGTCTGATTTAACTGTGTTGGGTTTGGGAGCAATAGACGATTTGAAATTGAATTTGTCGGAAAATGAAACCGATGATCAGAAATTCTTGCTTGGTAGTTTGCCAGAAAACAAGCAATGGAACTATACGGTAGGAGCAAGGTATCGCAAATTTTTAGACAATGGGGTTTTTACTTTGGTGGCAAGTAGAAACCATTTGTACAATCAAGCAATTAAATACGAAAACAATGACGACAGTGACCCAGATAATTTGACCTTGAACTACGAAAGTCAGGAATCTGAAAACAAACTAAGGGCGGAGCATACCGTTCAAAAATCGGGCTATAAAATAAACTATGGCGTAGGCTATGAATTTGCACAATACAGAAATGAGACTTTTAATTTACTCACTTTGCCATTCGGAAATGTACGGTTGGATTTTGAAAGCAAATTGAATTTGCACAAATACAGTTTTTTCGCACAAGTGAGCAAAAGCTATTTCAAAGACAGGCTCAGTCTTTCATTGGGCATTCGTGGCGATGGAATGGATTATACTCCTGAGACCAGCAATCCTTTCAAACAGCTTTCGCCACGTTTTTCTGCATCTGTTTCTATCACTGACAGGCTTTCCTTTAATTTCAATACCGGGCATTATTACCAATTGCCAGCCTACACGGTTTTGGGATTTGCCGATAATGAAGGGGAGTTGGTCAATAAAGACAATGGCATTGGCTATATCTCCAGCACACATGTAGTGGGCGGATTTCAATACAATACAAGTTTCAATGCGCAATTTTCTGTAGAAGGCTTTTTTAAAAAATATGACGATTACCCTTTTCAGTTGACGGACAGTGTTTCGCTGGCGAATTTGGGCGGTGATTTTGGTGTAGTGGGAAACAGACCTGCGGCTCCCATTTCAGAAGGCAGGGCCTATGGCGTGGAGTTTTTCTATCAACAAAAACTATTCAAGGGATTTTTCGGGATTGTGGCCTATACCTATGTCAGAAGTGAGTTTACGGACAAAAATGGTGAATACCGACCCTCAAGTTGGGACAATCGGCATTTGTTGAGTTTGACTTTCGGTAAGAAATTTAAACGGGATTGGGAAATAGGAATGCGCTGGAGAGTTATTGGTGGAGCGCCCTATACACCTTTTGATATCGAGTTGTCTTCACAGAAATTGGTTTGGGATCAAAATGGAGTCGGAATTCCAGATTATGACCGAACAAATTCTGAAAGATTGAATGTGTCACACCAAATGGATATTAGAGTAGATAAAAAATATTTCTTCAAAAAATGGAGCTTGAATCTTTATCTGGATATTCAAAATGTCTATAACCAGCAAAATCAATTGCAGCCCATTCTCTTTCCACGCCTAGATGAAAATGACAATCCTATTGTTGAAAATCCTGACGCACCTGTTCAGCAACAAAGATATTCCACGCGCTTTTTGGAAAATGAAGTGGGAAGTATTTTGCCAACAATAGGAGTGATAGTAGAGTTTTAATCAAATAATTTGTAGTACAATGATGTTAATTACCCGATTTAGCCCGTTTTCGTTTTTTTAAATGAAAATGTAAAACTAATTTTAGTCTTCAAATGTAGATATTGGTGTGAAGCAAATTATTATTTCAATTTTATTCTTTGGATTGTCCACTGTTTTTGCTCAAACAGACAATAGCACCTTTTCCCCCTACGAATCAGATGAGATAATTTACCGACACGAATACAGTGTGGGAGCAAGGCTTATGAGCAATGGCTGGCAACTCTTTTTCGACCGATCATGGATCAAGGACATAGAAAATACAAGAAGTTTTCAGATTGAATTCGGTGAAATTCGCAGCTATACAGAAAAAAAACAATCGCCTGAAACTCCAGGCTACAGAACAACTTCCGGAGTCGATGTAAACCGGAAAAAGTTTTTTTACGGAAAACAGAATAAATTTTTCTTTCTGCGCTTCGCCTATGGCAATAAAAAAATAATAGCCAATAAAGCAGAAAAAAACGGAGTGCGTATTGGCCTCACTTATATGGGCGGAATTACACTTGGTTTATTGAAACCTTATTTTCTCGAGCTGGCTTATGAAGTGAGAAACCAACCGGGAGAACAATATTTGCTCGTCAATCAAAAATATACGGATGTCAATGAGGATAAGTATTTAGATATTTATTCCATTAATGGCGCATCCAAATTCAAGTATGGATTAAAAGAAATAGAACCGGTGCCAGGAGCTTACGTTAAGTTGGGGCTCAATTTTGATTTTGCATCGCGAGAGAAAATAGTGAAAATGATAGAAGCAGGAGTAATGTTGGATGTATTCTATAAAAGAGTCCCCATTATGGTAGATAATGATGATAATAAAATAGTCAACTTTTCTGCTTATGTGAGTTTTCAAATTGGAAAACGCTGGTTTTACAAGAGAAACGAATAATGATAGATTTACCAATAGTAGAAGAAAGAAAGAGAGAGAAAAAGCCCAAGTGGCTTAGGGTAAAGCTTCCTACGGGCGAACCTTATAAAAATGTACGCCAATTGGTGGACAAATATAAGTTGCACACCATTTGCGAAAGTGGAAACTGTCCCAATATGGGCGAGTGCTGGGGAGCCGGCACGGCCACCTTTATGATTTTGGGAAATGTGTGTACACGCTCCTGTTCCTTTTGCGCAGTTAAAACCGGAAGACCGGGGGAAATTGATTGGGAAGAGCCCCAAAGAGTTGCCGAAGCTGTTAAATTGATGCAGGTAAAACATTGTGTTTTGACCAGTGTAGATCGCGATGAATTGCGCAATGGGGGCTCAAAGGTTTGGGCTGCAACAGTTAGGGCCATTAGGGAAATTAGCCCGGGCACTACCATGGAAACTTTAATACCAGATTTTAAAGGGAACAAATCCAGCATTCAAGACATTATAGATGTGGCTCCTGAAGTAGTGTCCCACAATATGGAAACCGTTGAACGGCTCTATCCCTTGGTTCGCCCGCAAGCTAAATACCAGCGAAGCTTAGATGTGATCCAGGCTTTGAAGCAAGGAGGAATGCGAACCAAGACGGGCATAATGCTCGGTTTAGGAGAGGAAAAAGATGAGGTTTTTAAAGTAATGGATGATTTGGTGGCTTATGGCTGCGATGTTTTGACCATCGGCCAATACCTACAACCCACAAAAATGCATTTGGAAGTAGTAGAGTATATCCACCCCGATATTTTCGCCATGTATAAAGAAGAAGGGCTGAAGAGAGGTTTGCAATATGTAGAAAGCGGACCACTTGTTCGTTCATCTTACCATGCTGAAAGGCATCTTTGATAAAATAATTTGCTAAATTTGACAACTTAACCTTGTTTTAATAGACAATTCTCAATAATTATGAAAAAAGTTTTAATTCTTACCGCAGTAATAGGCGCATTGCTTGCAGCCTCATTTTATTTTTTACAGGATAATGACAAAGACACTTTGGCAATCAATGACCAAGGCTTCATTATCAATAAATACAATACCCCTGCCGGTGAAGTAGCCAATGAAGTTAATTGGACCCGCCCCAAGAAAAACAATAAGGATGAGCGTGGAATCAAACACGCTGCTAAATACTTGAATATGCTCCGTTCCAATCCGGATGGTGAATACAACCCAATGGATTATTATAGGGCAAGGGTAGCACTGAACAACAAAAACAACAGTACAGCCAAAAAAGCAGCAGCTCTTGGATTGGAATGGGAATTACTCGGACCGAATAATATCGCGGGAAGAAACCGTGGCTTTTTAATTGATAAAGACAACCCCAATAAACTATATACCGGTGGCGTAACGGGCGGCATGTTTGTTTCAGAAGACCTCGGAGAATCATGGTACCCCCACCCCCAAACCAGTGAATGGGATTTTCTTGGAATTTCAAGTATCCAACAAGCGCCTAATGGAGATATTTATTTTGGTACAGGCGAATATTTTGTGTTTACTACGGGTAATGCCAGTGGTCATTTAGGTGGAGGAATATACAAATCAACTGACGGGGGGGAGACTTTCGAGGTGCTTCCAAGTACAATTCCCAACCCCAATGATGATAATGATACCTGGTCTTATGTAACAGAAATTGCTATAGACCCCAGCAATTCTAACAAGATATATGCAACTACAGCTACAGGAGCCAGAAATACTGCCAGTCTGGGTGGAGGGCTTCAAATCTCCAATGATGGCGGCCAAACATGGAATACTCCAACAATAAGTTCCACACATGAAAACAGGGAAGCTTTAGAAGTTGCAGTTAACTCAAATGGAGTGGTTTTTCTTTGTCAAAATAGAAGATATTTTCGTTCTGTAAATGGCACTGAATTTGATCTGATGTCTGGACAGGGTGGATTTCCTGAATTTGGTGTTGAACGTATTGAGTTTGCCGTATCGCCCACAGATCCAAATTATGTTTATGCATTAATTTCTAATGGGAGTAGTGCCTTACGGGGTATTTATAAATCAACAGATGCAGGACTTACCTGGGAGACTATTTCTCCTGAAAATAGCGAAACTTTTAATCCATTAGGGAGCCAGGGGTTTTACGATATGTGTATTGCAGTTAGCCCTCAGGACAAAGAGCGGGTTTTTATCGGTGGTCAGGTAGAATTCTATGCCGGACAAGCAGGGGGCTGGAATTTAATCGCATCTTCTTTTGGTGGCGGCACTTCCCCCTACTACATCCATGCGGATATGCATGGCATACATCCACATCCTAACAATCCTGATCTGGTATTTATAATATCTGATGGAGGAACTTTTAAAACCAAAAATGCAAGCAATCAATTTCCCACTTTCGAAGATGCCAATAAATTATGCCATACTACACAATTTTATACTGTTCAGGCCGATGATCTGGGCAGAAGCATTGGTGGCACACAAGACAATGGTGTCCAATTAATAGATGGACAAAGAAACAGTACCGCCACAAGTAATGACCTTCCCGGCTTTGGCGATGGCGGTTACAGTGCCATTTCTGAAATCAACAGAAATGCCATGTTTGGCCAGAGCCAGTTTGGTCAATTGAGAAGATCCTCTAATGGGGGAGAATCATTTGGTGGTTTTTATGATGAAAAAGTAGATGCTGTTAACAATAATAACACAAGTGATCCAACCCCCGATGGACAACCTGATGTTGGCACAGAATTTATTGCAATGGGACATTTATGGGAAGACAACATTGAAGATGTGAATTTTGAAATTGACAATCCCTCAACACCATGGGTTGATACTTTTGTTACGGTTTCAGAGAAAAAATCCATTTTCTTTATTGGAGCCAATGGTCGTTTATTTTTTACACCCGAAGCAATTGAATTCAGTATTCAACCAAGATGGTTTGAAATCAGAACCAATGGAACGGTTACAGCTATTGAAAGTACACCCGAAGGTGTGATTTTTGCAGGTACACGTAGTGGGGATCTCTATAAGGTGGAAGGGTTCTCTCAAAAATACAAGTTTGAGACTCTTCTTGTTGAACGCTTAGCACAGATTAATTTCAATGGAAAAGATACTACAGTACCTGTTATTGATAAAACCATTCGCCTGGTTCCTGATTATCCTGAAAACAATATTGATGATTGGAACTGGAACAGTGTAAACCTTGAAAGTTATAAAGGCATTACAAGAGAACTTATTGATAACGGTCTTCCTTCAAGATATATAAGTGGCATAGGTGTCGATCCAAATTTCACCTCTACAGGACAAGTAGTTGTAACTTTTCCTGGTTACAATCAAAATTCCTATGTCTATCGCTCATCAGGAAGTACTACAAATTTTAGTTTCACTGATATTACCAACGATTTAACACCTGCTCCTGTTTATGATGCAGTGATTGATGCCGGCAATTCAGATAATATCATTCTTGCCACTGACCTTGGAATATTCACCTCAGATGACGCAGGAGCAAGCTGGACTGAAGAAAACAATGGCATTTACAGAACCCCGGTATTTAAACTTTTCCAAAACAAGCTTTATGAAAAAGGTTGTAATGTGATCTATGCAGGTTCTTATGGAAGAGGTATTTTCAGAACTACATCGCTTACTCCTTCCGGTTGTGATATTGATCCTTATAAAAACTTGAATGTTTCAGTAGAAGAACCTATCAATATTGCAAATGAAAAATCTAGTGAGCTAAAATTCTACCCAAACCCTGCAAACAACAACCTTACTGTTGAAATCATGAATAACAAATTTGACAAAAATGCAGTACTCAGCGTAATAGATATCAGCGGCAAAGTGATGATGCAGGAAAGGCTCAACAGCAATCAACTTAATATCAAACACAGAGTTGATGTAAGTACATTGAGCAGCGGATATTACATCCTTTCTGTTTCAGATGGCAAGCAAGCACTCAATGATAAATTTATGATAGCTAAATAATTGCTAAAATAGAAGTCCATGTATAATACCTAAAACAAAAACCCGAAGCCAATATGCTTTGGGTTTTTATTTATATACAGCAGCTTCCACTGTACAAATCCAATTCTATTTTACCTTATACCATCACGTCAATACTTTATTCGTTGGATTGCAAATCCCCCTCCAAGTTTTGCCCAACGATAGCCCTAGGGTGCCTGCTTCAAAATGTTCGAATTCGAGCTGTTTGTCCACCTGGACAATCCCTGACTGCCCGCCTGAATGAAATTTTCATTTCGGGCAGGCTGCGAGTCGGACAAGTGGAACTGTGACAGGGTACATTGGAACGTGCACTTAGCCGTTTCGGCTACGCTTAACAACCTGCATTTTGACAAAGGCAGGGCTTTGTGCAGTCCTGAAAATCAGTGATATCGGTGGATCGGAATGACTGTTTTCTACTCTTGATCAAATATTCATTACCAGCCTATCAACCAACTATTAATTTTTTACGATTACAGGTCTAACAGTAAAGCTTTGTTGGTTTTGAATAAATTGAACGAAATAAGTACCTGCGGATAGTTCTGACACATTAAATACTTGATTATTATCCCCTTCTGAAACTTTACCTAAGTCTTTATCAAATAAAACTTTACCATTGATATCAACTATCCTGATATTAAGCTCAGAACTTTCTTTTATGTTATAATCAATCTTTAAGAAATCAGAAGTTGGATTAGGATATATATTTAGATTATTGAAAATGATTTTTTCATCAATAAAAGTACCATCATCTGCGCCAATTTTGGGAAGCGGGATTACATAGTATTCATCACCCAGAGCTTCGGGAAAGGTTGCGTATAACCCAAATCTGTATCCCTGCGTACTATCTATAAAACCACTTGCAAAAATTGTTACAACATCACCCTCTGATAATGATAATGGTAGGTCATAAGCTTGAATGACTGTATTTCCCGTTTCATCAGTTACATCGAATTGAACCTTTTCAGGATTAAAATTCAGATATCCATTCGAGAAATTGCCATAGGTCAAATCATCTATTTCTACTCCACTGCTATCTCTAAAATCAATATCAATAGTAGCCCCATCAGTAACTCCATGAAATGCATTGACATTAACCATTGAAGAAGGTTGTGCTTTAATTCTAGCCTGCTCTTTGATGAATAAATCAAATGAAATGGATGCCCCATCAGGATTGGGCGTGTAATCTGAAGTATTTATTACTCCATTTGCTATAATGGTATATACGCTGTCTGCCATCAATCCGCCAGGAAAATTAAATTCAGCTACTGAATCAGCTATGCTTGTACTACTTGAATCAGCAAATACTATGTCAAAAGGCAAGTCCGCAGGAATGTAGTGGAATGGTGTAGCATTCCTGAAACGAAAATTATCAAGCAACATATAATTATTATTCATTCCAGTAGATTTTTCAACTATGTATATATCGGCAAAGTTGATAGAAGTATCGGCAGCATTGTGAATGATTTGAGCCCTGAAATTATCAACAGGAACTAACTCAACTACATTTCCACCTGGAAATGCAGCAGATAAACCGAGTTCTTCACCTTGTGAAACATCCATAAATCCAGAAGCAAACAATACAATTGAATTTCCGTTTAATCCATTGAAATCAGCTATAAAAGAGCCTAAAATATTAATTCCTGAAGAGTCTTTAACATCCACTACATAAAAGCCTTCTGGAACAGAATCGTAATTCACATACTCTCCATATCTAATGTCATCAGTGAGGTTATCAATATTTCTAAGATCAATATCAACATGTGGAGCATCTGTAACACCATGAAAAGTTAAAACATCAATATAAGAGCTACTTTGACCGGTCTCTCTTGCGGGAGAGAAGGAGTATAAATCCAAAGCTATATCAAATCCATCGGGGTTAGGGTCAAATGAACCTGGGTTAGCAACCCCACTAACTGTAACAACATAACTTTCTTCATCTGTCAAAAAACCTAAATCCAGGGTATCAAATCCATCTGCTGCCGATGTGCTGTTTGACGGAGCAAGAATAACCTCTACAGGAATGCCCGCATCCATGTCTGTATATGGAGTGGCTTCTCTAAATTCAAAATTGTCAATAAAAAGTGATCCATTTACATAAACATCTACAGTGGAAGCAAAAGGATCTGCAGCATTGTGAATCATCTGAACCCTGGCAGTTCCTACCGTGGGCAGTTTTACTACATTTCCATTAGAAAAAGCAGCAAATAAACCAAAAGATTGACCTTGCGATGCATCTACAAATCCTGACGCAAAAATAACGGCTGACCTGCCTCCAAACACATTCAAATTAGCAATGAAAGAACCTAAGGTAATTGTACCTGTTGAGTCTTTAACATCAAGTACATAGAAATCTTCTGGTACAGAGATGTATCCTTGATATTCGCCATATAGCATATTATCAAATAAAGTTCCCACACCACGTGCATCTATATCTATGGCCTGAGCATCAGTAGCTCCATGAAAAGCCAATAAATCAACATTTCCACTTCCATTTTGCCCAAGCTCTCTTGCCGGTGTATAAGTGTATAAATCAAACGATATGTTTAATCCATCAGGATTAGGGTCAAAAACACCAGGTGCTAAAACTCCATTTGCTGTTAATATATAAGCTTCTCCATCTGTTAAGATACCAAGATTAAATGTGTCAATTGAAGACCCATTAGACTCTGCCACCACAATTTCTACCGGAACATCTGCTTCAACATCAATAAAAGGAGAGGCCTCTCTAAAAGCAAAGTCATCTAATATTAGGCCTCCATTTAAATAAATATCTACAGTATCCGTAAGTGGATCTGCGGAATTATGGATCACCTGAACTCGAGCATTTCCAACCTCGGGCAATTCAACTACATCACCATTGGGAAAAGCGGCAAATAAACCAAAGGCTTCACCTTGAGAGGCATTCAAAAAACCAGAAGCAAAAACCACAGCAGCATTTCCACCAATTCCATTCAGGTCGGCAACAAATGAACCTATAACATTTGAGCCTGTAGAATCTTTAACATCCAAAATATAATAATCTTCAGCTAATGTGGAATAGCCTTGAAAATCCCCGTATAATAAATTATCAATTAAAGTACCTGAACCACGAATTTCAACATCTACAGCCTCTCCATCAGTAACTCCATGAAAACCTAAAAAATCAACATTCCCACTTCCATTTTGGCCCAGTTGTCTGGCAAGTGAAAGGTAAAGATCGAGCGAAATACTTTGAGCATCAGGGTTTTGATCAAATGCTGTTGTATCAACTACACCATTTGCAATTAAAACATAGCTACTATCTTCCACTAATGGCCCGACACTAAATGTATCTATAGCACTTGCATTGCTTGTACTTGTATCTGGCGCAATTTCTATTTGAATTTGTACTCCTGCCGGTACAGGTGCAAATGCAGTTGCATTTCTAAATGCAAAATTATCAATCAATAGTGATCCATTCACATAAACATCAACTGTATCAACAGATGGATCAGCTGCATTGTGAATAGCTTGCAAAAAAGCTGTTTGTGCCCTCAAACCTACCACCGTTAATAAAGTGATGACTATTGTTAAACTTAATTTTTTCATGGAAAAATGTTGTTTTATTATATAATTGTATTTAAAATTACCTTTGTAAATGTTTGTGTCCCCTCCTTTTCTTAGAGCAAAACACAAGCAAAGTTAAGGATTATTAAATTTATTATCGGCATTACAATAAGTAGAAAGTATGTTGGGAGTTTGATAGATTACTTATAACGCTGACAACTACTATTTGTCTTTTCAAAAATTTAACCCAAAACATACACAGGTAAAACATTAAATATTCGCCTTAATAAGGTCGCTACCATATTCATAATTAACCTGAGTTTGGAAATTCTTGACTGCTCAAAATGCCAGAAGATAGTGAGATTTCTAATGAATAATTCGGGTTTAGCCTCCTACGAGTCTGACACAACTGTTGTAAGCTCAAAAACAGGTCAAAGAATTAGTCTGCCTTATCGTGCAAATACCTGTTGTTTCGCCTGATCTCAGGACGGCCTTCATCGTCATTGTCCAACAAATTATAACGGGATATTTGAGGATCCTGTGAGCTTGGCGCATTGTGCAATTGCACATTTTTACGCATCCAGGCAGGGGTGCTTTCCATTTCCCTGAGTTTTTTAGGATCATTGTAATGCTTGCGCAGATTTTTCATTTCGCGCATTTGCTCAATGTCTCTCATTTTATCATCACTTGCTTGTTGCTCTTCTGATTCCCCGGATGAAACAGGGTTCTCCTTCTTTTTAATTACAAAAAAATCATCGTCATTATTTTCTGATGGCCGATCATTAAAATCGTCCTGAATTTGCTTTTTCTCTTCATCAGGATTTTCATTTTTTAAATTCTCATCTTTTTTGCCCGATCTTGTCTCAGATTTTTCTTCCTGTTTTTCATCAAAATCAAATTGCATTGAAAAAGCATCGTCCTCTTTTGAAGGTTCATTCACCTGATCTTGCTGATCAAAAAGGCTGTGTCTTTTAATATCAGAATCCTTATTGCGGTCTTTATTCTGTCTCAATGCATCTTGAGCGGCTCCGGGATTAAATTCAGTTTCATTCTTTTTGGGATTTTCAAAAGGCTCAGAAGCTTTGTTTTCTCTTTGTTCTCCCAAAGTGTACACCTTCTTTTGATCCTTTCCATTGTCGCTAAAGTCTATGCCTTTGTCTTTACTAAAACCTGTGGCAATTACTGTGACACTAATGCCTTCTCCCAGCTCTTCATCCTTAGCAGTGCCAAAAATGACTTCGGCATCGCTTTCTGTATGTTCCAGTATATAATTATTGATTTCATGAATTTCATCTACAAGTACCTGTCGCGTACCAGATGTGATATTGAGCAGGATTTTCTCTGCGCCTTTAATATTGTTTTCATCGAGCAGTGGCGATTCAAGTGCGCCTTTAATGGCTTCAAGGGCACGGTTTTCCCCTTCGGCCTGGCAAGAGCCCATAATGGCTGTTCCGCTGTTTTTCATTACATATTGCACATCGGCAAAATCCACATTGATTGTTCCTGAAAGCGTTATGATTTCAGAAATGCTTTTCGCAGCAATTGACACGATATCATCTACTCTTCCAAAGGCATCATCTTGCGATAAGTTGCCATAAATATCCCTGATCTTATCATTGGAAATAATGATAATGCTATCGACATTTTGCTGCAGTTCTTCTATTCCTTTTTTGGCCTGGCGAATTTTTCTGGAGCCTTCAAAAAAGAACGGGTTTGTTACAATTGCCACTGTAAGTAAACCCATATCCTTCGCAAGCTTAGCTACTACCGGTGCTCCACCAGTACCTGTTCCACCACCCATTCCGGCAGTTACAAATACCATTTTGGTGTTTTTCTCCAAAATATGCTTCACTTCCTGCAAAGATTCTTCTGTAGCCATGCGCCCCACTGTGGGATCAGAACCTGCTCCAAGCCCTTCTGTACATTCGGGACCCAATTGAATTTTATTGGGCACAGCACTCATTTCCAATGCCTGCGCATCTGTATTGCAAATCACAAAATTTACTCCGTGAATGCCTTTTTCAAACATGTGATTGACCGCATTTGAGCCGCCACCTCCCACTCCTATCACTTTAATGATAGAAGATTGTTCTTTTGGTAGATCAAATTCCATAACTACTTCTTTTTTATTTTCTTTTGAATGTTCTTTTTTTCCCTGATTTTCGAATTCCATGATTCCTCCTTTTTATGATTTAAAATCGTCCACATCTTCTTCTAAAAAGTCCTTAACCTTGTTGGTCAATGTTTTCCACCAGTTCCTGGTCTGACTGCCCTTAACGGTAAATGTAGTTTGTGGTGCCTGTGCAGTGTGTTCAACTTCCACGCCTTCCAATTTGCGCTTGCGGTCTTTTTCGGCATTATAGCCATGAATAATAAGTCCAACACCTGTTGCAAACATCGGGTGGCAAATATCTTCCACTACAGATTTGTTGACATGCTCGCTCGGGCAGCCAATACGTGCATCAATACCGGTTCTGAGTTCTACCAACTGTGCCAGGTGACGCAATTGAGCACCTCCACCTGTCAACACAATTCCCCCGAGCAATCGCTTTTGATAACCCGATGTATTGATTTCATAATATACCTGGTCGATAATATCGATTACTCTTTCCCTGATAATCTGGGCCAGGCTGTACAATGAAATTTCTTTGGGAGGACGATTCCTGAGACTTGGGATAGTCACTACTTCCTGCTCCATTTCACGAAGGGGAATAGCCGATCCGTATTCAACCTTAAGCCGCTCGGCATATTTTTCGAGGATGTGCAGGCCTTCTTTAATATCCTGGGTAATGATATTTCCACCTGCCGGAATCACTGCGGTATGGCGAATGATATTGTCCTGGAAAATGGCAATGTCCGTTGTTCCACCACCAATATCAACCAGTGCTACTCCTGCCTCTTTTTCTTCATCGCTGAGCACAGCATCTGCTGAAGCCAATGGTTCGAGGACAAGGTCTTTAACTTTCAAACCGGCTTTTTCCACACAGCGGTGAATGTCTTTTGCAGCAGCAACCTGTCCGGTAATGATATGAAAATTGGCTTCCAGACGTACACCGGGCATTCCTATCGGGTCTTTAATTCCGGGCTCGTTGTCCACGAGAAATTCCTGCGGCAATACATGGATAATACGTTCCCCGGGGTCCAACATCAGTCGGTACATATCGTCTATCAACTTTCCGATATCCGATTCGCTGATCTCTGAATCTGTGTCTTTACGGGTGAGGATGCCTCTGTTTTGACGGCTGCTGATATGTTGTCCGGCAATTCCTACATAGACTTCATTGATCTCGAATTCATTGTCGTTGAGTTTTGCCTCGGCAATATCCAATGCCCTTTCTATAGCAGTAACCGTTTTGTTGATATTGGCCACTACTCCCCGGCTTACGCCAAGCGAATCGGTTTTTCCCAGTGCGAGAATTTCAACTTTTTCAAACTCATTGATACGGCCCACTATTACACAAATCTTTGTGGTGCCAATGTCAATTCCTACTATGATTTTTTCCTTTTCCATAATTCTAATTTTTTGAACAGATGATTTGATTGTTGAATTTTACATTGATGATTTTAAACTGATCAGATTTCTGATTTTTGAGCACTTCTTTATAGAATATATTCATACGTCTGAATTTGGCTTCTAAATTTTCTGTACTGCCCAAAAGGAAAACATGGTCTTCCAATTTGGGAATCAGTTCAAAATCATTGTTTTCATTCACATATATCTGTTCTGTTTGTGCATTCCAAAAGGGCTCTGAGCGAATAAAAGCGATCAAATCAAACAATTGCTTTTGCTTCATCTGCTGCAAAGTGTCGTTTTGCTCGATTTTCAGATCAATATTTCCCGTTGCCACAGGCACCCTTGCAGTAAAATTAGGTGATAAAGGCATCGTTTGAGCATTATCATCTATATAAAAGCTAACACCTTGTTTGTTGATAACCCGAAGTACGGGATTGCGCTGCTGCACTTTGACAATAAGGTTTCCGGCAATATTGGAATAGACTTCTGCATTTTTTATAAATGGATTTTCTTCAAGTACTGCTTCTATTTCAGCTACAGGCAATTCACGCAAAGTGATATTTTGCAGTGAATCTTCCATTAATGCATTGATCTTATTCTGTATCTCATTTTCTTTTATAAAAAACAGTCCGCTATCGTAGTCAATATTGATCTTCAGGTCATTTACCGTTGAGCTGCGATGTGTGCTAATGGCTGCCCCAAGCAATACCACAGCACAAATTCCGAGCAATGCCCACAAAGCAAACTGAATGCTATTTTTTTTCAGGAAACTCATCTTTTTTCTAAAAGTTTTTGAGTTTGCAAATATTCTTTGATCACCGGTACTTGCTTGTCGATATCCCCTGCTCCTACCGACAAAACCACTCCCTGCCCACAATCTTGCAAAGCAGCTTCTATCTCACTGATACCAATCATTTGACAGTTTTTACGGTGCATATTTTCGGCTATTAATGCTGAGCTAACACCCGGAATAGCTTTTTCCCTTGCAGGATAAATGGGCAATAAAAACTGTACATCGGCCAGCGAAAGTGATTGGGCAAAATCGAATGCCAAATCCTTAGTCCTGGAATATAAATGCGGCTGAAAAAATACCGTGATCTTTTCCTCGGGATACAATTTTCTTACCGCCTTAATGAGTGTTTCTATTTCTTTTGGATGGTGCGCATAGTCATCAATATAGGTGATGGATTCGTCTTGGTAAATCAGCTCAAACCTTCTTTTCACACCCTTGTAGCTAGCTATTCCATTTCTTATTTGTGAGGCATCTGCACCCAGCTTTTCGGCTACCAATGCTGCTGCCAACATGTTTTCTATATTGTGCAAAGCACCTGCTTCCAGGCAGCAATTTTCCACTTTGATTTTATTCAAATGGAGGTCAAAAACCAAGTTGCCTTTACTGCTTTCAATATTGGACACCTGTGCCCCATTTTCGTTTGAAAAGGCATAAGAAATGCTGTTTTCAAAACCCGATAAAGCAACATCGTTTTTGTGCTGAATCAATGTGCCCGTTTTGGATATTCTTTCTGCGAATTCCTTAAAAACTGCCACAATATTTTCCCTGGATCCATACACATCCAAATGATCGGTATCGATGGAGGTAATGATGGCCATATCAGGGTGCAATTGTAAAAATGAGCGGTCGTACTCATCTGCCTCTACCACCAAAATATCAGAAGTACCACCCACATAATTGGATTGATAATTCAAAGCAATGCCACCCAAAAGTGCAGCGCAGTCTATATCAGCGGATTTCAACAAATGCAGCAACATGGCAGATACGCTTGTTTTTCCATGCGAACCGGCTACTGCAATCGTAAATTTATCCTTGCTCAATTCTCCCAAAATCTGCGCGCGCTTGAAAATGGGCAAACCTTTTTCTTTCAAGGCTTTCATTAATATTGAGGAAGAAGGAATGGCAGGAGTGTAAATCACCAAATCTATTTGATTGGGCAGCAAATCAGCATTGTCTTCAAAATGTATTTCAATGCCTTCTTTTTGCAATGCAGTAGTGAGTTCAGTAGCCGTTAAATCATAGCCCGCTACTATTTTTCCATGGGAAAGAAAATAGCGCGCAAGGGCACTCATACCGATGCCCCCGATACCTACAAAATAGATGCTATGTATTTCCTTCCAGTTCATTTCGCCAATTCAATGATTTCTTTTGTGATATCTTTTGTAGAGTTGGGCAGCGCAAACTGCTTTATATTTTCATTTAATTTTTTCTGCAAATCCTCGTTTTCCAGCAAACTGATTACAAACTCTACGAGCATATCTCTTGCATTTGCATCTTTTACCATAATGGCCGCTTCTTTTTCAACCAGTGCTTTTGCATTCTTGGTCTGATGATCTTCTGCAACATTGGGCGAAGGCACTAAAATGCAGGGCTTTTGCACCAGGCTTAATTCAGAAATAGCCAGGGCACCTGCTCTTGATACAATTACATCTGCTGCGGCATAAGCCATATCCATGCGTTTTAGAAAATCGAGCAATACAAGACCGGTTCGCGGCCTCACTTCCTCTTCCAGTTTATTGTAATAAAATTTACCCGTTTGCCAAATCAATTGATGTTTTTCAAAATCGAGTATTTCCACTCCTTTTTGAAAGCTCTCATTAATTGTTTTGGCGCCCAGGCTTCCGCCTACTACCAGAATGCATTTTTTATCGGGCGACAAGCCAAAAAACTCCAGTGCTTCTTCCCTGGAAATGCTTTTGTCAATTATATCCTGGCGAACAGGATTGCCTGTTTTAATAATTTTATCTTTTGGAAAAAACCGCTCCATTCCATCATAAGCCACACAAAATTTATCGGCTCTTTTTGCCATGATTTTATTGGTGATTCCGGCAAATGAATTCTGCTCCTGAACCAGTGTTGAAATACCTTTTCTGTGTGCCATATACAAAGTAGGCGCACTGGCGAATCCGCCCACACCCACCACTACATCGGGTTTGAAATTGCTGATTATTGAAGCTGCTTTTAGCAAACTATAAATAATCTTGAATGGCAGAAGCAAATTTTTGAGCAATGCACCTCTTTGAAAACCGCTGATCCAAAGGCCGTGAATTTTATAACCGGCCTCGGGCACTTTCTGCATCTCCATTCGGTCTGAAGCGCCCACAAACTCAATATGCGTATCCGGGTTTACAGATTGCAACATCTTGGCAATAGCTATTGCCGGAAACACGTGACCTCCGGTTCCGCCTCCACTTATCAATATTTTCAAAGCTCTACTTTCCAACATTTTTATTATTTGTCAATTCAATATTTCTACTTACACTCAATACCACGCCCAGCGAAATACTCGTGAAAAACAGGGAAGTACCTCCCATGCTTATAAATGGCAGGGTGAGGCCGGTTACGGGCAATAAATTCACAGCTACTGCCATATTCGTCAATGCCTGGATAACCAGGTTAAACATCAGCCCCAATGCCAGCAATGCACCAAAAGCTCCGGGACTGTTTATTACAATTTGAATGGTTCGAAACAGCAGTATGATGTATAAACACAGCACGATCATGCCGCCTATAAAACCGTATTCTTCCAAAACAATGGCGTAAATAAAATCGGAATAAGGATGTGGTAAAAAATTCCGCTGGCCGCTTTTTCCCGGGCCTTCTCCAAAAATTCCACCTTTTGCTATGGCTATTTTTGCTTGTTGAACCTGGTAGGGCACCGCAGCTTCTTTATCACTGAAAGACACCAGGCGGCTTTTCCAGGTGGCTGCTCTACCTGTTTTAGCCAACACTTCAGCGGGCAAACTAAACAATAGCGAAACTGCAAGTGCAGCAACGAGTACAACACTACCTATCAATAATGCTAAATGTTTGATTGCAACTCTGCCCATAAACATCAAAATCAGCGAGGTGATAAACAGTATTACTGCGGTTGATAAATCAGCCGGGGCAATGAGCGCACATACAATAAATACCGGGATTACCAGGGGCACAAAGCCATTTCCGAAATCCTTGATCATATCCTGCCTTTTAGACAGAGTTCTGGCCAAAAACATGATCAAGGCCATTTTTGCCAAATCAGAAGTCTGAAAAGAGAGATTGATAATTGGCAGTGTTATCCAGCGCTGGGCTTCATTCAGGTTGGTACCTATCAATAATGTAATCAACAAAAGCGGCACTGATAAAATGAGCAGGAACAAGGAAATTCTTGAATAATACCTGTAATGAATTTTATGTGCCACATACATCAAAGACAAACCCAGAAAAAGAATACTGCTGTGTTTTATAAGGTAGTACTCGGTATTTCCCGCCTGATATTTATAAGCTAGCGTTCCCGTGGAACTGTACACCGCAAGCATGGAAAAGAAGGAAAGCAAAAATGCAATCCCCCAGATCACGCGGTCGCCTTTGATATGTTCAAGTACTCGATTCATATTGTTTTGATTACAGCTCTCTTACAGCCGATTTAAATTGATTTCCCCTGTCTTCATAATTTTTAAAAAGATCAAAACTCGCACATGCCGGAGAAAGCAATACCGTATCGTTCTTTTCCGCCAGGTGCTGCGCCATGCGCACTGCTTCCACAGCCGATTCTGTATTCACGATCATATCCACATAGCGACTGAAGGCATTGTGAATGCCCAGGTTGTTTTTGCCCAGGCAAACAATGGCTTTCACCTTTTTTCGCACAAGCGGAATAAGCACACTGTAGTCATTGCCTTTATCGATTCCTCCGGCAATCCACACCACAGGGCCTTCAGCACATTCCAGTGCATACCAGGTCGAGTTGACATTGGTTGCTTTTGAATCGTTGATGTAGGCTACACCACCCACTTTAGCTACTGTTTCGAGGCGATGCGGAATTCCTTTGAAATCGCTCAAACTTTCTCGAATCACCTCCTTTTTAATGTCGATTGTTCGGGCAAGAATGCCAGATGCCATTGAATTGTAGGCATTGTGATTGCCTTTGAGTGATAAGTCGCTGATTAGCATATTAAACTGGTTTTTATGATGAATTATAAGTTGATCTTGTTCTATCCAGGCTGAAGCACCGGGCTGCTTTTTCAATCCGAAATGCAGCTTTTGTGCCTTGATTTCTGTTTTTTCGAGGTATTCCAGCGTTACAGGGTCTTCATTGCAGTAAATGAAATAATCCTGCTCTGTTTGGTTTTTAGTAATGCTGAATTTGGACTGCGCATAATTTTTCATTTGATAATCATAGCGGTCCAAATGATCAGGTGTAATATTGAGTATTACCGATATGTAGGGATGGAAATCAACAATTCCATCTAACTGGAAACTGCTGAGTTCGAGGATGTAATGTTCCGTATCCTGCTCTGTAACCTGTCGGGCAAAGCTTTGCCCAATATTTCCGGCCAGGCTTACATTTAATCCTGCTCTTTTGAAAATATCATAGGTCAAGCTGCTGCATGTAGTTTTTCCATTGCTGCCTGTAATGGCAATTAGCTTGGCACTGGTAAATCTGCTGGCAAATTCTATTTCTGAAATTATTGAAATGTCTTTTTGCTTTGCTCCAGTCAGACATTCTGCTGTATCGGGAATACCTGGGCTTTTCACAATCAGGTCTGCTGATTTTATAATTCCCAAACTGTGGCGACCTTCTTCAAATTCAAGCCCTGCCGTTTTCAATTCCGTTTTATATTTTTCACTGATCGCACCGGAATCGGACAGGAAGACATCAAAGCCCTGCTGCTTGCCCAAAAGGGCAGCACCAACACCGCTTTCTCCTGCTCCCAATATGATCAGCTTATCTTTCACTTACCTGATTTTTAAGGTTACAATTGTCAATACCGCCAGGAGTATTCCTACAATCCAGAAGCGGCTGACAATTTTTGATTCATGAAATCCGAGTTTTTGATAATGGTGGTGCAGGGGCGCCATTTTGAACAGCCGGACACCTTCCCCATTTTTACTTTTGGTAAATTTGAAATAGCCCACCTGCATCATCACTGATAGATTTTCTACCAGGAATATTCCGCAGAGCAGTGGGATCAATAGCTCTTTTCTGAGGATAATGGCCAGTGCAGCAATAATTCCACCAATGGCCAGACTTCCGGTATCGCCCATAAAAACCTGTGCCGGGTAAGCATTGTACCACAAGAAGCCAATACAAGCCCCAATGAATGCAGCAGAATAGATCACAAGCTCCCCCGTCATGGGGATGTACATTACATTCAGATAATCTGAGAAAATAATATTACCCGATACATAGGCGAAAACTCCAAGCGTAGCTCCTATTATGGCAGAAGTGCCGGTTGCCAATCCATCAATTCCATCGGTTAGATTTGCGCCATTGGAAACTGCTGTGACAATAAAAATCACTATGGGAATAAAAATCAGAAATGCCCATTTTTGATAGCCCTCGCCCAGAAATGACAGCAAAACGGAATAGTCAAATTCATGATTTTTGAAAAAGGGAATAGTAGTTACCGGTTTTTTGGCATCTACCACAAAATAGGTGTTGCCCTGTTCGTCAATAACACTTTCCAACTCCACTTCTTCAATATTCTGTTTGATTTCGCTTTTGGAGATATTTTCCCTTACCACCACATCATCGTGGAAGAATAGTGTTGTCCCGACAATCAGCCCCAAGCCTATCTGGCCAATGACTTTGAATTTTCCGGCCAATCCTTTTTTATTCTTTTTAAATACTTTGATGTAATCGTCCAAAAAACCGATAGCGCCCATCCATACAGTGACCAGGATCATAAGCAGGATGTAAATATTATCGAGTTTGGCAAAAAGCAATGTGGGAATGAGCACAGCCGCAAGTATCAGCAAACCGCCCATAGTTGGGGTACCCTGTTTTTCCATTTGCCCTTTTAACCCCAGATCGCGCACCGATTCACCAACCTGCATTTTTCGCAGCATATCTATTATCTTACCACCAAATATCAGTGAGATCAGCAAGGAAGTAATAATGGCCAATGCAGCTCTGAAAGAGATGTACTGAAACAATCCCACCCCGGGAAAATCATAATTGAGATTGATATAGTCGAATAGATAGAACAGCATCAGCCTTGTAGCATTTTAAGTGATTCCTGTAATATGGCTTTGTCATCAAAGTGGATGCGCTTGCCTTTTATTTCCTGGTATTTTTCATGTCCCTTTCCTGCAACCAGAATAATATCTCCTCTTTTAGCCAATTGCACAGCCGTTTTAATGGCTTCTCTGCGGTCGCTTATTTTCAATGTTTTTCCTTTGTTTTCAGCCGTCACACCTTTTTGCATATCGGCAAGAATGGCTTCGGGGTCTTCATCGCGCGGATTATCGGAAGTGAGCAAAACCTTATCGCTGAGCATGGCTGCTATTTTAGCCATCATCGGCCTTTTTGATTTGTCTCGATTGCCTCCGCAACCAACTAGAGTGATGAGCTGCTCATTGCGGGTTCGCACTTTATTGATGGTTTCAAGCACTTTTTTAAGCGCATCGGGCGTATGGGCATAATCCACAATTCCTATAATGCCATTCTCGGGGGAAAGCATATATTCGAAGCGACCATCGGCAGGACGCAATTTGCTCAGAGCAGTGAGTGCCTCGGTCTTAGAAATTCCAAGAGATACTGCAGTGGCATAGGCACTGAGCAAATTATAGGCATTGAATTCACCCACCAAAAGCGAGTGGAATTCAGTACCATCGATATCCAAAAGCAACCCGGTGAATGTGTTTTCAAGCATACGCAGGTGAAAGTCAGCTGGGCTGTGTAGTGCAAAAGTCACTTTGTGGGCGGCTGTATTTTGCAGCATTACTTCATGGCGTTTGTCATCCCTGTTGACAATAGCAAAAGCATCAGCCGGCAAATCGTCAAAAAGCTGCTTTTTGGCTTTTATATAATTGGCAAATGTTTCATGGTAATCGAGGTGATCATGGGAAATATTGGTAAAAACGGCTGCATCAAAATCGAGCTTGTATGTTCTATTTTGCACAATGGCATGAGAACTCGTCTCCATAAAACAATAAGTACAACCTGTATCCACCATTTCCCGGAGGACTTTTTGAATGCTCAGCGCATCAGGTGTGGTATGGGTGGCGTCTAATTCTTTATCGGCAATTAAAATGCGTACGGTTGAGAGCAAACCGCATTTGTTTCCAAGATCGGAAAACAATTGATAGAGCAAAGTAGCCACAGTTGTCTTTCCGTTGGTACCGGTAATGCCTACAAGCTTGAGCTGCTCAGATGGATTGTCGTAATAATTTGCCGCAACAATAGCAAGGCTTTTAGAGGCATTTTCCACCTCCAGGTAGCTTACGTCAGGATTCAACTGAACAGGCATTTCTTCACAGATTACAGCAACAGCACCGTTGTCAATTGCTGCAGAAATAAATTGATGCCCATCTGTTTGTGTACCTTTTACCGCAACAAATAGCTGCCCCTTCTGGATTTTCCTGGAATCAAAATGAATTCCTGAAACCTCCTTATAAGTATCCCCTTTAACTGCTTTTAAGGGCACTTTGTACAATATGTCTTTTAATGTTGCCATTAGGTTAATTTCAAAACTATTTCACGGCCCTGGGTAATGGGTGTACCATAGCGCACCGACTGATAATAAACTCTTCCCCTGCCTTGTACTTTTACTTCCAAACCCAGATTTTCAAGCAGATAAATTGCATCCCTGAGGCCCATGCCCCGCACATCTGGGATTACATCACTTTCCATTTCTTTGGAATTTAATACCACGCCTTCACGCTGATTGACACACTGCATCCATTCGCTCTGGGTATTGATTTGACTGCTCACTTCCAGCCATTTGTATATCTGCTCGGTATCCATTCTGTGTCCATCTTTTGTGCCGGGACGATAGCCTGCAAGGAATTTTTCTTCGCGATTAATTTTCTCATGCAGATCAATTGAACTGGAATAAATTTTATCTGCTACTTCCTTAAAAACAGGCCCTGCAACCCATCCACCGTAATACACTCCCATTTGAGGTTCTGCTATTGACACAATGCAGGAATAAACAGGTTCGTCAGCGGGAAAATAACCTACAAAAGAGGCTTGATAAACCTTATTGTACCCGCGATTGGCTTCAGCGATTAATGCTGTGCCGGTTTTTCCAGCCATTTTGTAATGAGGGGATTGTAAATGCTCAGCTGTGCCATTTTCTACTACTCCTTCCATCAATTTTCTGATCTTTTTCAAAGTAGCTTTTGAGCAAATGCGCCTGTTTTCTTCTTCTGTTTTAAAATTTTTCAGATCCTTGCCATATTCTTGCACAGCACTAACAAGGCTGGGTTTTACATGTAAACCATCATTCGCCAGTGCATTGTAGAAATTGAGAATTTGCAAAGGAGTTAGTGTCAATTCATACCCAACTGCCATCCAGGGCAAAGTAATCCCTGTCCATTCTTTACTGCTGGCCTCTTTAATATAGGGCTTGGCTTCTCCCTTGATCTCAATACCGGTAAGCTCTGTAAGCCCCATTCTTTTGAGATGTGCTATAAATTTTTCCGGCTGGTGGTTATAGTGTTGATCGATCAATTTGGAAATACCCACATTAGAGGAAATTTCAAAAGCGTGTTTTACGGTGACTTTGTGCAATTCGTGCTCCTCCGAATCGCGCATGGTTTTATCATAAAAATCCATTGCCCCTCCATTGAGGTCTATACTATCTGTAAGTTCAACATAGCCGTCTTCCAGCAAGGCAATCATGGAAGCTGTTTTGAAAGTAGAACCCGGTTCACGCGCCTCTCCTACTGCATAATTGTATTTCTCCCAATAGTTGCCATTTTCAAAAGCCCCGATATTTGCAATAGCCCTGATCTTTCCTGTTTTCACCTCCATTAAAACAGCAGTTCCATGATCGGCTTTGTGTTTTTTGATGGCTTTTAACAAGGCATTTTCCACTACATCCTGCAAATTGATATCAATGGTGGTTACTACGTCTTTGCCATTTTGCGGACTGATTTCTTCTTTTTCATTCACAGGAATCCAAGTACCTCCAGCAATTTTTTGCATCAGTCTTTTTCCTTTTATTCCGGTGAGGTATTCATCAAAACTGCCTTCAAGTCCCACTGGTAGAATATCTTCTCTTACATACCCGATTGTCCTGTGCGCCAACATTTTGTATGGATTGACCCGTTTATTTCTGCGCAATACGATCAGTCCGCCTTTGTATCTTCCAAGATTAAACAGCGGCCAGGATTTTATTTGCTGCAATTCAGGATATGCCAGGTTTTTTGCCAGCAAATAATAGCGATTGCCATTTTTCCGGGCATTTAAAATGCTTCTTTTCACTTCTTGTTTGGACTTGCCCTGAAAATGTGCCATTAATAAACTCAGAGAGTCAAGGCTTTCCTGAAAAATTTCATCACTCATTGCCGGGGATTTCCAGTCAACGCGCACTTCAAAATAGGGCAATGAAGTAGCGAGCAAGCCCCCGTTTTCGGTGAGCAAATTTCCTCGTTCGGCCTCAATAGAAACATATTGGGTCGTAAGGCTATCCGCCAGACTGATCCAGTAGGGTCCTTCTTTGACCTGGATTTTCAGTACCTGGAATGAAATAGACCCAGCGGCCAAAATCACCAGTGCAAAAACAAGGTAAACCCTTACTACTATTTCTTTTTTAGTATTCACCTTTCTCGATCACAATTTTTTGAGGTGGATTATTCAATTCTCTTAGTCCTGTATTTTTTACTTTTTCTGCCAATTCTGTTTGTTTGGTATTGAACATCAATTCATTCTTGGCGGTCATATATTGCCAGCGCTCTTCCCTGAGCACATGCTTCATGCGGTCAATTTTTCGAATGGTTTTTTCTGAATAGTGCGTGTTTCCGATATATATAAAAAGCAACACAGCCAAAAAGAGGAAATAACCCAGGTTGCGCAGAATGATTTCCAGACTCAGTATTTCATCTATTTTGAAATTCCTGAAACTCGTCATGATATGTTTCACCGGACCATTCATAATTTGACTTTTTCAGCAATTCTCAATTTTGCACTCCTTGCGCGGCTATTGCGTTTTACCTCTGCTTTTGAGGGCAGCATTGGTTTTTTAGTGATGACCCTGAAAGGCCGCTCAATATTTCCGTAAAAATCTTTTTGCTGCACACCATCCACCCTGCCTGTTTTCATAAAGTTCTTAACCAGCCTGTCTTCCAGGGAATGGTAACTCAAGACCACCAACCTTCCTCCCGTATCCAGCACTTCAAGTGATTGCTCCAGCATTTCTTTCAGCGCATCCAGCTCTTGGTTTACCTCCATGCGCAATGTCTGAAAAACCCTGGCATAAAATTTATTGGGCATGGAACCGGCAAATGGCTCTAAAACCTGAAGCAGATCATTGATGCGCTTAAAGGATTTCTGGCCTCTAAAAGCGACTATTTCGGCAGCCAATTTTCTGGAATTTCCCAGCTCCCCATATTCCCACAGCACTTTTGCAATCTGCTCTGGCGAATAAGTATTCAAAATATCAGCGGCAGATATTTCAGCCGAACCCATGCGCATGTCCAAATCCGCATCGTAGCGAAAGGAAAAACCTCGCTCCGGCACATCTATCTGATGCGATGAAATGCCCAAATCAGCAAATAATCCTTGTATGGGAATGGCATTGTACAATTTCAAATAGCGTTTTAGGTGTCGAAAATTTTGATTTATAAAATTCAAATGCGGAGAATCCCAGCAGTTTTTCTGCGCATCCGTATCTTGGTCAAAAGCAAATAATTTACCGCCATCCAATTGCGCATCTATCGCTTTGGAATGACCGCCTCCTCCAAAGGTCACGTCCACATAGATTCCGTCTTTTTTTATAGCCAGTGCCTCTACACACTCATTCAGCATCACTGGCACATGATAGTCCATCAGTCATCTGAATTTTCATCCAAATCACCCATTACTTCTTCTGCTAAATCCGCAAACTCATCAGAGTCAATGGCCATTAAATCTTCGTATCGTTTCGGATTCCAGACTTCTATCATATTGTTTTGGGAGGTCAAAATCATTTCCTTTTCAATTCCCGCATAGTCCATCAAATGCTTTGGCAACAATAGCCGATCACTTGAATCGAGCACCAATTCCGTAGCGCCCCGGTAGAAATATCTTTTGAATTCCCTTTTCTTCTTTTCGAATGTATTCAGCTTATTGACACGTGCAGAAATGCGCTGCCATTCATCAAAAGGGTACAATGTCAGGCATTGCTCAAAACCCCTATTGATCACAAAGCGGCCGTTGATTTCAGGCGCAAATTGCTTCTTCAAAGCCGAAGGCACTTTGAGCCTCCCCTTTGAATCCAACTTGCAAATATGTTCACCTAAAAAACCTGACATGTCTCTGTTTTATACCAATATAAGTATAAAGTTAGAGTTTTAGTACACTTTATTCCACATTTTCCCACAATAAGTACTTAAAAAGTTTTCCACACCCCGATCCAATTTTGGCATTGGGCATAAAAAAAGCGGCATCCTCAGAGAGAATACCGCTTGATATAGTTGGGTTTCAGTTGATTTACACCATTGATCCGGTGCGTTTATATTCTTGGTAGCGGTAGAGTGCCAACCAAGTATTGAACATTATAAATACCACCACACATGAAGTAAACATGATGATGTACCAGTTTTCAAAATATATTTTGTAAAGGAAAATCAGACTAATGCCAGCAATGAGCAACCTGGCTCTTTCCATCAAAATCACCCACTTTTTTTGCTCTAAAATAGCTCCGCAAATAAGCGTTGTAAGCACAATCAATGCAAACAATTCCAATTTGAAAAAGAGCGAGAGGCTATCGAAATACACCATATAGGCAGAAAGTCCGGCAATGAGCAAAAGCAATTGCACTCCTACATAAGCGGCTATGTTTTTGGAAAATGGCGTGCGGAATAATTGTACATTTTCTTTATCGACTTCGGGAATGGCCATCTCCCCTCCCATACTTTCAGGTCGCCATCCAGGACCTCTGAAAGGCAGCAACAATCGATCTTTCCAAGAATCCAGTTTTTTAAACAATGCCCACATATCGAAATAATGGTGGAAATTGGCCCATACGGGATTCCAGGAAGCAAACTGTTTGGTAATGCCATAAACCGGCTCTTCTTCCTCCTCCCTAAAGGTTCCAAATATTCTGTCCCAAATGATCAAAAAAGCCGCATGGTTTTTATCGATGTACTTGGGATCGCGCGCATGGTGTACACGGTGGTGGGTCGGTGAATTGAATACAAATTCAAACCACTTGGGCAATCTATCAATGGCTTTGGTATGGATCCAAAATTGGTACAAAGTAATAAATAGCGAAGCTGCTCCGAACATTATCGTGGGAATGCCTATAAATGCAAATGGTACAAAAAGAAAAAATGCCAATAAACTGTGAAACCAGGGCTGACGCAAAGCTACCGAAAGATTGTATTCCTCACTTTGGTGGTGTACAATATGTGCGCCCCAAAGGAAATTCATTTCGTGGCTCCAGCGATGCGCCCAGTAATAGACAAAATCGAAAGCGATTAAAAAGAGAATGCCATACAGCCAATACATGGGGACTTCAAAAAAGGCAAAATTGCGATAGAGCATATCGTAAATGAAAAACAACATTACTTTTACGAAAAGACCTGTCGCCTGACTGCCCACTCCCAGTAGAAGATTACAAACCGTATCGGGGAAATAATAAAGGTTTTTCCCTTTTAGTTTTCCCGCACCCCATTCAATAAACATTAATAATAGAAAAAAAGGAACTGCAAAGACCATTAGATAGGCTTCCATTTACTGCTTGATTTAAAGTGTTAGAAATTATGCTTTATAAAGCAAGAGCCAATAAGCTTTAGCTTGCAAATTGACCTTCCATAAAGCTAAATAAAACTAAGATGTAATTCAAGTAAAAATGGTGGCATGGGGGAGCTTTATAAATCATTTTTTTATAATTTAGCTAACTGTAGTAAGGCGGAAGATTGGTCTGTTAAATTCTGAGCATTTAAACAATCACCTTCATTAAAAAATTTTTATCTTACGGATTAAGTTTGAACCTTAATTTATACGTTTACATTACAAACAGCACAAAACAATTATTTCATAGTCAATACCTTAACATTATGACAGCCACATTAAACATCAATCCGAAAAACCCAGATTCAAGATGGATTGCAGTGAATGTAAAGGACAATTCAAAAATAATTGCTGAAGGTAAAACTCCGCAAGAAGTTATAAAAAAGGCAAAAAAAACTGGAGTGAATTACATTTTAAGTTTTGTTCCTAAAAAGGATTCCACCTATATTTTTTAAAGCAAATTGTTTTGGGAAAAAAGCTCATATACCCCTTTACAAATTATTCCAATGGTCATATTAGGCCTTTTGTCCCAGTAAGATTTATAAATCCTATCACAAACAGACATATTGAAGTTAATGCCTTGTTGGATACTGGCGCAGATTCCTGTATGCTACCTCGATTTATAGCAGAAGCTACTGGGCATGATTTGAAAAATATAAATGCTAAATGTACAAATACAAAAGGTATTGCCGGTATAGGTCTTGAATGTTGGGAGCATACATTTAATATTGAATTAATTTCCCCCGATGGAGAAAACACTGTGTGGAATAGCAAGCCACAGTTAATAAGTTGTGTTGACCATGACAGCGCCCCTCCATTATTAGGAACAGTTCAATTTCTTAGACATTTTAAGATTCGATTTAATTATCGGGATGGATTTATTGAGATAGAATTACCTTAACCTCTTTCTTTTAGCCACAAAACTTGCCTGACGGCAGTAATCAGGTGTTAAGCTTAAAAAACTTTGTAGGGGCGCACGGCCGTGCGCCCCTACTCAATTTTTAATTTGGCAGAAAACATCATCTCAATGCTTTCTCCATCTTATAGTGATCTATGCCTACCTCGGTGAAGATATCGCTGACTACTTTGTAGTTCATTTTTTCATAGAAAGGAACAGCCGTTGCTCTGGCATTGCACTCCATTGTTTTGAACCCTTTTTCCCTAGCATATTGCTCGCTGAATATTGCGAGTTGCCTGCCAACTCCCTTGCCCTGCAATTCTTTTGATGTGCAAACCTGACGCATTTTAATGCGCCCCTTTTCTAGCGGAACCAATACCAAACAAGCTAAAGCTTCACCATTGGAATATGCAGCACAATGAATGTGCTTGTCTTCTTTTGCCAATTCTTCTTTGGTAAATTCCAGACCCAACGGCTTTCTCAAAAGCAGATCTCTTAAAACTACAGTTTTATCATAATCGGGACTGCCGTATGGTACAATTTTAAACTCAGTATTTTCAGCTTTCATCACTTTCTGGAATTACACTATTATGCTCTTTCAAAGAGTATTTCCATAGTAAAATCATCATTCACAATTTCATGGTAATTTGCATTTTGAACTATACCAAAGGTTGTCACCATAGTTATTACTACAGCATCCCTCGTCCCTGTGTCGCGCTTGAATTGAGCAATTTTATTCCTTAGGTTTTCTAATTCCTGCTTTCCGATTTTATATTGAGCATTGTAGAATTTCATCTCGCACAGATTTATCCAATTATCATCTCTTTTTATAACAAGATCAACTTGAGCCCCATCAACAGACCAATTGGAATTTGTAGAATGTATCCCCTCTATTTTAAGCGCTTTTTTAATTTGCAGCACATGTTTTAAGCAAATTGTTTCAAAATTGAATCCAGCCCATGAAATATAGGATTGCTTTTGAAACATTGTTTTCCAAAAATTCCCTCCCTGATTCTTATTGGGTTCAATGTATTTCAAATAGAACTTAGAATATTCATCAGATAACCTATATAATGTCTTTTTGGACTTTTTATCAAATGCAGGATATTTTGAAACAAACCCAGATGCAATCAACTCAGTTAAAGCCCTGGTAAAGGCTCCACCGCCATGTTGTCCTGATTTTTTTATCAATTCACCCCTTGCAACTCCTTTGCCAAGTGAGCCAAGGGCTCTGACTATTGCTATGTGTGAAGATGAATGAACAAACAATGATTCAAAAATTTCCTCAAATTCATTTACCAAGTCTCCGTTTTCGTCAAAACACATTCTCTGAATTGCCTGAACTACACTCTCTCCTTTTCGCACTTTACTTAAATATTGCGGCACACCCCCCATAGCAATGTACAGGTGAAGCATGTGATAATGTCCCCATTTAATGTTTTTACTTTCTAAGTAAGCTTTTGTCTCGTATAGTGTAAAAGGCTTAATTTGCAACTTATAAGTTAGCCTTGCATGTAAACTTCCTTGATTTGATATAACATTCTGAACCATGTATGACGCGGCCGAGCCACATACAACTACGACAAGGTCGGCTCTCTTTTCACAGAATGTGTTCCAAAAATGTCCAAAATACATTCTAAAATCAGACTTGTGTGTATCAAGCCAAGGCATTTCGTCAATGAATATTACTTTTTTTGCAGCTCCTCTTAAACCATTGATGTATTTCTTGAGCAATTCAAAAGCTTGTTTCCAGTCAGAGGGCCTATCTTCTTCCCTGAATTTTTTAGATACTCTTTTCAGTTCCCCAAAGAAAATATCTAACTGTTGTTCTTTATTACCTCCATACAGTCCTGTCACTTCGAATTTGATATGCTTTCCATAGACATTGCGTATTAGGTAGGTTTTACCTACTCTTCGCCTGCCATAAATCGCTATCAATTCAGACTCATTTGAATCCAGGGATTCTTTCAACCTTTCAATTTCGTATTCTCTTCCTGTCATTTTTAATTATTAACTTCCCAAAAGTAACAAAATAAATTAGATTTGGGAAGGGAATAAAAACTATTATGGCGATAGTTTTAAAATATTTGTTTCCCAAAAGGCATCGAAATGATGAGATTTGGGAAGCGAAAATAGACAAAAGAGTTGTTGAAAATATCAGGTAGGGATCAAAGTTTAGACAATACTACCGCTACAAATACTTTAAGAAACTAGAAAATGTATTTTTTGTATTGACAAATACTCACCTTATTACAAACAAAGGTTTAAACTCAAGCCCTAACAGCAACAAGTCCTGGCAATTCCTTTCCTTCGAAAAACTCCAGCATTGCACCGCCACCTGTAGATACATAGCTCACTTTGTTTTCAAAGCCAAATTTCACTACTGCAGCTACGGAATCGCCTCCACCTACTAGCGAAAAAGCTCCGCTTTCAGTTGCTTTAGCTATTGCCTGAGCAATGCTCAATGTGCCACGCTGAAAATTGCTCATTTCAAACACGCCCATGGGGCCGTTCCACAAAATGGTCTTGGAATTTTGAATGACTTTTGAATAGGCTTCCATGGCTTTGGGGCCAATGTCCAATCCCATGCCCTTAGCCTTGATGGCATCGCTGGGCTGTATTTCCCTTTTGGCATTGTTGTCAAATTTATCTGCCACAAGCGAATCTTCCGGCAGAAGGATTTCCACTCCTTTTTCGGCTGCTTTTTTTAGCAAATTGGCTGCCAATTCTATTTTATCTTCTTCAACAAGGGAATTTCCAGTAGAGCCGCCCTTGGCACGAATAAAAGTATAGGCCATCCCCCCGCCAATAATCAAGTGATCGACTTTGTCCAGCAAATTTTCAATGATTGAAATTTTATCCGAAACTTTCGCCCCGCCAATAATTGCCGTAAATGGCTTTTCAGGGTTGCTTATTACTTTTTCCGCATTATTGATTTCTGCTTCCATCAATAATCCAAAGCCTTTTTTGTCGGCAGGAAAATAGTCGGCTACAACAGCAGTAGAGGCGTGTTTTCTATGCGCTGTTCCAAATGCATCATTGATATAAATATCCCCAAGACTTGCCAATTTCTCAGCAAACTCAATATCGCCTTTGGTTTCTCCTGGGTAAAATCGCGTATTTTCCAGCAGCAACACCTCTCCCGGGCGAAGCGAAACAGCTTTTTCCTTAGCATCGGAACCAACACAGCCATTGCTGAACAAAACATCTTTATGCAGCAAATGCTCTAAATGATTTAACAAATGGCGCATGGAAAATTTATCCTCTGGCCCATTCTTAGGCCTGCCCAAATGGGACATCACAATTACGGAGCCTTCTGATTTTAATATGTGCTGAATAGTCGGCAATGACCTTCTGATTCGCGTATCGTCCGTGATCTCATATTTATCGTTGAGCGGAACATTGAAATCTACTCTTAGCAATACTTTTTTATCCTTAAAATCAATTTTTTTGAATTCCATTGAGTTGCCTTAATATTGTTGTTTATTGGAAATAATTTGGGGACTGAATTTTACGATTCTATTTTATTGAGATACTCCAAAAGATCCACCATTCTGCTGGCATATCCATATTCATTGTCGTACCACGCCACAATTTTAATAAAATCCCCGCTGGATTGTGTCAATTGCGCATCAAAAATAGTGGAATAAGGATTGCCTACAATATCGCTGGAAACCAATGGAGCTTCCTCATACTGCAAGATTCCTTTTAGATTTCCTTCTGCCGAAGCTTTAAAGGCATTGTTTATTTCCTCTACCGTTACCTCTTTGTTCAATACGCAATTCAGCTCTGTTAATGAACCATCCAAAACCGGAACGCGCACTGCAGAGGCAAAAAGTTTTCCGTTGAGTTCGGGCATTACTTTTTCCACGGCCTTGGCAGCATTGGTAGTAGTGGGAACTAGATTGGCAGCGGCCGCCCTTGCCCTGCGAAAATCGGAACTGTGGGGGCCGTCCTGTAAATTTTGATCGGCAGTATAAGCGTGGATGGTCGTTACAAAGCCTTTTTTAATTCCGAATTTTTCATTCAAAACCTGAGCCATTGGCGCCAAGCAATTGGTAGTACAACTGGCATTGGAAATGATCTTATCCTCTGGTTTTAAGATGGATTCGTTGACGCCCAACACCACCATTGGTACATCACCGCCTTTTGCGGGAGCAGAAATCAATACTTTTTTCGCCCCTGCTTTCAAATGTTTTTCAGAGCCTTCTCGTGTTCTAAAAATACCCGTGCACTCAAAAACCACATCAATATCTAAGGCTTTCCATGGCAATTCCTCTGGATTTCGTGTAGCAGATGCAGCCACTTTGATTCCATTGCAGTAAATATTGTCATCATCAAAACCAAGCTCTGCATCAAATGTGCCGTGTGCCGTATCGTATTTTAGCAGGTGTGCCAATAGGGCATTGCCTGTCAAATCATTTACAGCAACCAACTCTACATCCTCTTTTTGGGAAAGCATCCTGAAAATCAATCTGCCTATTCTCCCAAATCCATTTATCGCTACTCTAGTCTTTCTCATTGTTTTTAATTTTGATAGTTGGAATTTTATAAAACCTGCTTATAAAGCGAAGCATTGCGTTCCGTTTTTTCATTTGCAAACTTAAACTTTATGCAGGTGAAAAAATATTTTTCAGTAAAGTTTTGGAAAGCTAAAAATGCTGCGTATTTTTGCACCACCAATTTAAAAACGGTCCGTTCGTCTAGGGGTTAGGACGCCAGGTTTTCATCCTGGTAACAGGGGTTCGATTCCCCTACGGACTGCAACTGAAAGCCTCTTGTACAATGTGCAAGAGGCTTTTTTGTTTGAGCTAATAAATAAAAATGCTTATAATTTAGTGATAGGTAAAAACATGATGACTTCTGCCATTTAGAATTAGTTGCGAAAAAATGATATGTTTACCATTTCAATCATTTTATAAAATCGCAATTGTCTGCACAGCAAAAAATATTCAGAATCTTCAACCTCATTGCCCGATTAAGGGCACCACTTGGTAGCAGCAAAACAGCTCTTGCAAATGATTTAGGCGTAAGCACAAGAACCATCGAACGCTATTTTGAACTGCTACAGTCCATCGGTTTTGATATTGCCCAAAATAAAAACCGTTTCAGGATTGAAAATCTTTCAAATAAAAACCTGGAGTATGAAAATTCTATTGTTTTTAGCCTGGAAGAAGCTGCACTGGTGCGCAACAGCCTGTTAGACCACAGTAGCGGAAATCATATTCTTAGAAAAAGTTTGCTTGAAAAACTCTATGCCCTTACGGATATAGAAGAAATAGGAACAGAACTTCAAGCACTGCAAAGCAGCAAAAACATTAGTGAAATCAGGGCTGCTATAAAAAACAAACAGCAGGTGATTTTGAAAAATTACAGTTCTGCCAATAGCCATACAGAAAAAGACCGATTGGTAGAACCCATTCGCTTTATTCAATATTACCGCTATTTAATGGCTTTTGAGGTCAGTACTAAAAGAATCAAACAATACAAATGCGACCGCTTTCCTACAGCCGAGATTTTGCCAAAAAAATGGAAACATGAACACCTCCACCAAATACAGTCAACAGATATCTTTGGCATGTCGGGCAATGAGGATTTTAAAGTAAAACTAGGGCTGAGCAAGAGAGCTGCCAAATTGTTAAGTGAGGAATATCCAGAAAGCAGCCATTTAATAGTAGAAAAAAAGGGGAAGCGCATTTTTGAAACCAAGGTATATTCCAACAAAGGAATTGGCCGCTTTGTAATGGGACTGATAGATGAAATAGAAGTGCTTGAACCTGAATCACTGAAAGTTTATATCAGGGAAAAAGTAAAAAAAATTTAGTTGCGACACTAGTTGTCGAAAACGGCTTTTAGGTTTGTGTTAAATGAATTTAAAGCATGACCCGCAAGAACTTTCTCAAACAGCTATTAACAGGAGGAGCAGGAGTAGCTATGGTGGGCATTCAGCTTGCGAAAGCAGGAAAACCTGACGGCAGTAAAATCTACCACAACTATCTGCGCGGACTCTATTATTATGATTTTGAAAAAGTAGCAAATTATCTGAGCAGCGGCAATATGCTAAAGCTAAAGCGCGAGCCTGACAATCCTTATGACAAATATGCCATAGAAGTGTTTTTTGGTAAATACAAACTGGGCTATCTGCCCCGTGCCGAAAACAAGGTAATGGCCAACCTGATGGACTAAGGCATTTCCATGCAGGCGGCAGTCAAAAAATTGGATTTCGATCCTGCCGATGGACAGTACAATGCCGTGTTTGTAGAGGTATATGCAGGGATATGAAATACAATTATAAATATTTTGGTGTGAAGAAATATTAGTTAAATTTGGAGAATTAATTTTTAAAAGATGCTACAGACACTCTCAAAAATAGGCGAACAACTTCTTGAAGGCAAGGGAGTTTGGGCGAGGCTAACAACTGAACCTAAGTATAACCCTGATAAGAAAAATTGGGTTTGTCCGATTCTTTTTGATTGTGTTAACAAGGAAATTCGCTTTTTAAAAGATGAAATGGAGCTTTTTAATCCAGATAATAGTGCCATTGAACACCGATATATTAATCCTGAAAAATGGGGTAGACGTGGAAAAAAATGTGCTTTGACAGTTGAGCCTAAAAATTTTTCAATGTTAGAGGAAACTTTATTTGGAAAAAAAGTTGGCGAAGACGGAAGCATGATACGGTCAATTGAGGATTTACCAAATTATACTTCTAAAACAATTTACAAAGCATTAAAGGAGATAAATTTAGAATTAAATGAATCTAGAAAAATTTTGGACTTTACAGAATTTAAGATGGAATTAAATTTTGGAAAAAACGATGAAGTAGTTCTCTTTTATTCTTTAATTCAGTCTAAAGCAATTAATGACTCAAAGCCAACTAAATTGAATGCTATTGATGGATTTGATGATTTTATCATTGAAAAATTTGGATCAACAAAAGGGAATAGTGGTTTAGATCAACTATCTGGAAATTATTCTAATGATGTTATAGAAGCAGCATTTCAGAGAGGCTACAATCCAAATGCTATTTTTCAAACATCTACTTTCAATTTTGCTTCAAATTTTAGCGAATTCCAAAAAAATTTTCAAATTGAAAATAAATCTACAGGCTATTTGGATAAAGGAGCACAATATGTCCTGAAAAATCTTCAAGCCAGAATTGCAGGGATATCTCATATCATCATCCCAAACTACATGAACAAAGATCTTGTAGCATTTAATCTTGATGAAACCGAACTATATCTGGATAAATCTTCCGATTTGCTTTTTGGATATCAATCACTTGAAGCTGACATTGACCGAAGCTTACCCAAAGTTGGTCTTTTCTGGATCAACTATATTGCTTTCGAATCTGATGGGAATTCGTTCAAGATTATAAACCATATCAAGGATGTGAACAGTATTTATCTTACCAAACTTACCGAGGTATTTAATCGATCTGGAAATGATTTTAAAGACTATATTGGCGGAAAGTTTCCTTTTAATTTACAGTCTGTTTTTAACATTATTCCAGTTCGTGATGGCAATAAGTCAAAAGTAAATCTAGCATTAAATCTCTTCAAAGATATATTGGAACAAAAAGCAGTTCAACCTGAAAACCTTTTTAAACATTTCATTGAACTAAGCCTCTGTCATTGGTACGGTCGTTATTCGGCTTTTAAGAATATCAGACAAAATAATTCTTTTGATTTTGCGATCAAAGATGCTGTTTTCAAATACTCAGCATTGATTTTCACTTTAAAACAATTAAATCTTTTAGAAATGGAAAAAGAAATATCTTCTCAAACTGAGGGACAAGAAACTTCCGCATCAGATTATCAACAAAGAATACAGACCTTTTTTGATAAGATGGAATACTCAGAAGCTGAAAAAGCTCTTTTTTATCTTGGAAGAATTCTGTCGTCTGTTGCTTATGCCCAATACAAAAAAGGCCATGAGTCCAAGCCGGTATTGAATAAAATCAATTTTAACGGCATGGACGCTGATGCAATAGTTCGGCTTAGTCTAGACCTACGCGAAAAAACAAGGCAATACAACATTCACGATAAAACAGAATGGAATTTCAGTGAATTTACTGATCGCTTCAATGAAAAAAACTGGCCACTAAGTAAGGAACAAAATGTTTTCTACCTCATGGCCGGCTATTCCTTTGGACTTACTAAATCTGACAATAATTAATAAAAACCATCAAACTATGAATACAATACAAAACAACTCCGATTTTCTTTTCCTTTATGAAGCCATTAACTGCAATCCCAATGGAGATCCTGACCAGGAGAACAAGCCACGTATGGATTATGATACGCAAACCAACCTGGTAACAGATACTCGTCTGAAACGCTATATCCGTGATTATTTTATGCAAAAGGATTATGATGTTTTTGTTTCAATGGAAGAAGGAACAAAAGTCAATCCTGACCAAAAGCTTGAAATTGTAGTGAATCGATTACTCAGCGATTCGAAATTAGTAGATGAGTATTTCGGTGGAGAACCAGAAATGAGAGGTGCCTTTGACAAAGTAATGGAGAAAGCAAAAGATGCTGATAGCGTATTTAAAGAACTGCAAAAAGCAAAAAACAAAAAGCTCAATGCTTTCATTCTAGATAAGATTGTAAAAGAGACTTATCTGGACATTCGCTTGTTTGGAAGTGCTTTCGCTGTTGGTGGTTTTACCAGAGCCTATACTGGCCCACTACAACTTAATTGGGGCTATTCACTTAATAAAGTCTATCCTGTTGATTCTGATTCCATCGTTACCATCATGAATGATGATAGCAGCACCTTTGGAAAAGATTACCGAATTCACTACAGCTTACTCGCATTCCATGGAGTGGCCAATAAATTTGCCGCAAAAACTACGGGACTAACCGATGAGGACATGGAACATTTCCGTGATGGGATTTGGAATGCTATACCTTCACTTCCTACCCGCTCTAAATTAAATCAATACCCTAAACTCTATTTGGAAATCATCTACAATGATGGTTACCACAACGGCCACTTTGGAGACCTGCGAGATTTTGTGGATGTAAAACCCTCTGAAGTTGCTGGCGATTTCAAAAAAGTACGCAAGTATAATGACTTAGAGGTTGATTTTAGCCGTCTGGAAAAGTTGATTGCCGATAACAAAGGAAAGGTAATCAAAGATGTGAAAGTAAAAACCGCTGAAGGCGTATCAATAAATGCTTAATTCAATGGAAATTCTTTCATTCGACATAGAAGGAAAGTTTGCCCACTTTCGCAAGTTTCATGGAAACAATACGGCCATGAGTTATTCCATTCCACCACGCACGACTATTGCAGGAATGTTGGCTGCCATTATGGGAGAAGAAAAAGACTCCTATTATGAAAACTATCAGACACAAAATTTGCAGATTGGATTACGGGTACTAAGTGATCTGAAAAAATCATTTCATCGGCTAAATTTATTGATGATCAAAGGCAACAATGATTTTCGAGGCGGAAAGGGGCGCGTGCAAACTCCATTTGAAGTGGTAACAGGAAGCGACCTGAAAAAAGATTCTGTCAGGTACCGTATTTATTTAGCTCCAGGTAAAAATAGAGAGATTTTCGACCAGATTTCACAGAAATTAAAGGATAACAATCGACAATTCAATCTTAGTTTAGGAATTGCAGGCTTCACAGCATTTGTTTCGAATGTTCAAGAGTTTACTGCGTTTGAGAAAAACTGCAATGGAGAATGGATTAATTTACACTCGGCTGGGAATAGTGAGCAAGTAGAAGAAATTGATTTTCCAGATAATCCCGAGTTTAAATTCAACCATATTGAAGAAGAACTGCTTCCAGCAGATTTTATCGGTGGTAAAAAAGGTAGAGAGGTTTATCGTATGAATCGGGTTTTGTTCGCCACAAGAAATTTTCCAATTCATGTTAAGCTTTTTGGCAAATATTTTCAGCTAAAGCGAAATGGCAATTCAGAAGAAACTGAAAACTTTCAATTTTTGACCTATGCCGGTGTATTCACACAGCAAACAGATTAGCAAAACTCAAAGAGAGGGGAGTAAGCTTTTAATTGATCACTTGCAAGGGGTTCGGGATAAAGCTGTCTTTCATTTATCAAACAATACTTTATTTGGAAGTTTAGAAACAGAAAAGCTACTTGATGCAGTTTGTTGGCTGCATGACTTGGGAAAATTTACCAGCTATTTCCAAACTTATTTACTTGAACCATCAAAAGCTGACCAACACCTAAAAGCACATTCAAATATCGGTGCTCAAACTGCTTTCAGATACTTCGAAGAAGAGCCTGAAAAGGCCCTGCTTGCCTTTTACCTCATCAAAATGCATCATAGCAATTTGATGAATCTGGATTTGGTTCTATATCCTGATAATAAACAGTACAGTATGCTGGAAGAAGTGAATTTTGAAAAACAAAAAATTGCTCTTTCTTCATTGGATGAATTAAAGTCACATTTTGATTTTGCCGATGATCTGATTAGTAGCAACAAACCAAAATCCCTGTATAATCTATTTAGAAAAAAACTCAAAAATGAGCCCAGTATCGCAAGATACTTCAAAACCAACTACCTGTTTTCGCTACTGATTGAAGCTGATAAACTGGATGCTTCAGATACAGATACCACCAAGTTTTCAATTCTTCCCAAAGATTCTGTTGATAATAGGTTTGGTAAACCTGATTATCCAAAAGAAGAGTTAACTATTCTGACTCAAAACCAATTGAGAAATTATGTCCGTTCAGAAGTAATAAAGAATATTGACCGAAAGGATATTCTCGACAGAAAGATTTTCACATTGGCAGCACCAACCGGAATAGGTAAAACAATGACTGCTCTTGATTTTGTGCTAAAACTGCGACATAAAATCAAACAAGAGCAAGATTTCCTGCCACAGATTATTTATGGACTTCCTTTTATCAATATTATTGAACAAGCACTGTCCGAATATGAAGAAACTATTGGCAAAGATGTTGTAATGGGTCATTATCAATATGCCGATATTTTTGGAAAGGATGAACGCCCCAAAAATGAACTTGATGATGAGGAGGTAAGCTATAACCAAAAGAAAATGGCTTGGGACACATGGCAAAAAGATGTAGTAATCACCTCTTTTGTTCAGCTTTTTGAAACCTTAATTGGCAACAGAAACAAACTGCTGAAAAAGTTTAGACACTTTGCTGATTCCATAATCATTTTAGATGAAGTGCAAACCCTGGCTATTGAGAAACTACCTGTAATCGGTGCTGCCCTCTATTATATCTGTAAATATCTCAATGCGCGGGTTATTATCATGACTGCTACTCAACCTAAACTATTTGAGTTGATGACACGTGAACTTAAAGTTGAAATTGAAGAAGAAAAATTGAAGCCACTGAACTTGCTTGATAGAGATGAAGAAGTCTTCGCCTGCTTCAACCGTACCCGAATCGTTCCTCTAATCGGAGAGAAGATTGAAAGCGAGGATTTTATTCCTGTATTCGAAGATCATTGGCAAACCAGCAAAAGCTGTTTAATAGTTGTAAATAAAGTCAATCGTTCGATTGATATTTTCAATTTGTTATCGGCACATTTCGAGGAAAATACGGAAGTAGAACTTTTTTACCTATCAACCAATATCACTCCCGTTCAGCGCCAACAGCGCATCAAAGAGATTAAAGAAAAGTTGCCTAACAAAACCTGTATTTTAATTTCAACTCAAGTTGTAGAAGCAGGCGTTGATCTGGATTTTGACATGGGATTTCGGGACTTAGGTCCAATCGACTCAATTGTTCAGGTAGCTGGTCGCATAAACCGTGAAAACTCAAATGAGCGAAAAGGTTCGCCTCTCTACATTGTAGATTTTGGGGATTGTCAAAAGATATACGGCTATGCCACTGACTCTAAATCCAGAAAAGCATTAGCTGCAATTGAGATTCCTGAAGGGAATTACAAACAAATGGTGGAAAGATATTTTGATGACATCGCTGATCAGAAAATGAGTGACTTTAGAGTTTCAAGAGAAGTTTTTGACGCTATGTCAAACTTGAAATATGCTTTTCCAGCAAGCTCTCCTAAAAAACATACTACGGTTTCAGATTTCAAAATCATTGAAGAAAGTCAAAACGGAATTTCAGTTTTTGTGGAAATGGAAAACGATCGTGAAGGAAGTGAAGCTCGTGAGGCTTACCAAAATCTTCTTGAAGGCCACATGAAGAAAAGCGAATTCGATCAAAAGTATAAAAGAGCTTTTAATCAACGGATTATTGCAGTGCCCAATTATCTGGATACAGCCAAAGAATTAATAAAAGAACTCGCACTTTCTGAAAATATTTATTGGATTCGACCAGAAGAATTGAATTATTATTATGAAGAAAACACTGGATTCAAAAGAAGTAAACTTGAGCAAAACCAAACCATCTCATTCTAAGCATTAGCCACTCATACTATGACTCAGAGTCATAGTATGAGTGGCTATAGTAAGAATGACCTCTAAAACAAAACCATGCAGCCCAATCAATTTTTTCACATCTACAACCGGGGCAACAATCGGCAAAAGATTTTCTTCAGCCGTGAAAACTATCTTTATTTCCTCGAAAAGCTGCGTATCCATATCCTACCGCATATGCACCTGATTGCCTGGTGCTTGATGCCCAATCACTTTCATTGGCTTTGTTATTCAAAATCAAATATAGCTGGGGAAAAATTCAGTAATGACCTGAGAGTGATGTTAAGATCATATGCAAGAGCCATTAACAAACAGGAAGACAGGATTGGCTCCTTGTTTCAACAACACAGCAAAATAAAGCCCCTGGAATTTCCGGGCGGTAACGTTTCCAGTGATACTATGACTAGGAGTCATAGTATCACTGGAAACCGTAAGATCAGTACACCTCAGAGTCGTGCCACCACTTTGGACCTTGACAACATCAACCAATACCCATTCACCTGTTTTCACTACATTCATCAAAATCCCTTAAAAGCAGGTCTTGTAAAAAAGATGGAAGACTGGGAAATGAGTTCTTTCAGGGATTATGCAGGAATTAGAAATGGGAAACTCTGTAATAAATCTATCGCAAGTAAATACTTATACATACCCGATAACCCTAAAGAGTTTATCAAACAGTCTTATGATGTGAAAATAGTTTAAAACAGACCGTTCCCGATTCATACTATGACTATGACTTTGAGCCATAGTATGAATGAAATTGAACAAAAAATCCTACCCATGAACAAATCAATCAGCATTACCAAAATCAGCTTTCCGGAAATCAAACTTAAAACTCGCGATGCACACAAATTGCGTGGCTATTTTGGAAATCTGTTCAAAGAACATTCACCCGTTTTGCACAACCACTATGCAGATGGACAATTCAGGTACAAATATCCTGTCGTGCAGTACAAAGTCCTCAGCGGCATCCCCGTTTTGGTCGGCATTAATGAAGGTGCTGAATTACTGCCCCAACTATTTCTAAAAACAAAACAACTACAGCTCGATGGACAAAGCTACCCCATTCATTCAAAAAATATTGAGCATCATGTAGTGGAAACAGGCTACAGCAATCAACTGCACGAATACCAGTTCGACACGCTTTGGATGGCACTCAACCAGAAAAATCACCAGGCGTACATTCAAATGAAAGACCCCAATGAAAAAACGGCCATGCTCAACAGTATCCTCATAGGCCAGGTATTGAGCTTTTTCACCAATATTGATTTACAGCTAAAGGCCGATGAACGATTGATGGCCAAAGTAGAGGTTCAGGAAAAATCCACCAAATTCAAGGACAATACCATGAAGGCCTTTAGCGGAAAATTTGTGCTCAATGCCCTTCTTCCCAATGGAATAGGCATCGGGCGTTCAGTGTCCAGGGGATTCGGCAGCATTCGAAAGCTCAGTTGATTCTGGCGATAAATCTTCTTGTATTCCAAGAAAGAAATTGAAAACCTTTCTTGTTTTTCAGACAGAAAAACCATCTGGCTTTTTTGATCAGATTTCCAATACACATATTTTTCTGCAACTGACTATTCTGCCCCCCTTATTTCTATAAAATATTATTTTTATAACTTTAATACAGGTCTTTAGAATTCAACTATAAATTTATTCATAAACAATTATGCAAATATTCATCAATACCTACGGCACTTATTTACATGTAAAAGACGACATGTTTAAAATAAAAGTAAGGGAGGAAAAGAAAGACGCTGCAAAGATCGAACATGTGGCCGCGCACAAGGTCAGTTCCATTGTTATGTCCAAAGGCTCCGCCCTGAGCACCGATGCCATTGCCCTGGCCCTGAAAAACAATATCGATATTGTTGTAGTGGAAAACAATGGCCACCCCATGGGTAGATTTTGGCACAGTAAATTGGGCAGCACGGTAAAAATCCGCAAAAGACAACTAGAAGTTTCCCTCAACAGCGATGGCCTGAAATGGGTAAAAAATTGGCTCTTGAAAAAATTGGAAAACCAGAGCGATTTTTTGCAAGACCTGAAAAAACACCGCAGCCAACTGCATGCTCAACTGGATGAAAAATCGGGAGCTATTGTTGATTTCAGCAAAAAAATAAAGGAATGCGAAGCGGCTACCGTTGCAGAAATTGCCGAATCATTGCGGGGTTGGGAAGGATCGGCAGGCCGCCAATATTTTTCCGCACTTTCACTTTGTATGCCCGATGAGTTTGCCTTTAGCGGCAGAAGCTACCGCCCCGCAAAAAACCCATTCAATGCCATGCTCAATTATGCCTATGGCATTCTTTATAGCCGGATTGAACGATCACTGATGCTTGCCGGGCTCGATCCCTATGTGGGCTTTATGCACAGGGACGACTACAATACCAAAAGCTTGGTTTTTGATTTTATCGAACCCTACAGAATCTATGCAGAACGCTTCGTATTCAGGCTTTTTACGGGAAAGAAAATCAACAAAAAATTCTTTGGCGAATGGCAGGGAGGTGTTTCGCTCAATGAAGAAGGGAAAGCATTTTTTGTAACGCCCTACTTGGATTATCTGGACAGTGAAAAAATTCGCTACTCTGGCCGCAACCAAACACGGATGAACGCCCTGCAAATGGAAGCGCATAAATTTGCGAATGAGTTGATTGAGAAGGAGAAAGTGGATGAGGGAATGGCTGAGTGAGGGAATGGCTGAGTGAGGGAATGGCCGAAGGTTGGAATGAAGGAATGTTTGAATGCCGAAATAATTAAAACTTATAGATATGTACGAGAGGAAATCAAAAATAGAGTTTGTAGAAAACATGAAGAAACGCACAAAATCATTGGCGATAGAACTGATTCGCTACACTCAAAAATTTGAAAACCGAAAAGAACTTCAGGTAATCAATTATCAAATTGTGAAAAGCGCAACCTCCGTAGGGGCAAATTACAGGGCAGCATTCAGGGCAATTTCTGAAAAAGCAATGTACTCGAAAATGAAAATAGAAGAAGAAGCGGATGAAACCCTTTTTTGGCTCGAAATCTTGATGGAAATCTGCCCAAAACTTATAAATGAAACAAGATTGCTCCATTTAAAATACAATGAAGTTTTATCTATTATAGCAAAAGCAAATAAAACAATGCGCCAAAAATTCAATCAAAACAAAACCTGAAAAAATGTACCCAACAACATTCACTCATTCCAACCTTCTATCATTCTACCATTCAAAACATAACAAACCATGATCATTTGGGTGCTATACGACATTGAAGAAGACAGGGCACGGACAAAAGTGGCCAAAATCTGCAAACAGGCGGGGCTCTACAGGGTACAGTATTCCTGTTTTCTCGGCACGCTCAATGCCAACGAAAGGGACAGCCTGCAACTGGAAATCGAAGAACTCATTAATGAGGAAAAAGATAAGGTCTATATTTTCAACATGAACAAAGACCAACTGAAAAGCTGTGCCATGCTGGGACAGGCCTTTGACGAAAAATTGGTAAGCGATGAAGTAAAAGCCCTCCTGTTCTGATGCATAGTTTTTATCCCTCACAGATTATAGAATATCTCTACTGCCCGCGCTATACCTATTTTGAATATGTACTGCGCATACCGCAATTTGAGGAAAAATTCTACAAAGTACAGCGGGGCCGGCAGATGCACAATGAAAAACTGGAGCGCAATAAAAATTACCTGCGCAAAAAAATCGGAGTAAAGGAAAAGTGGCTGGATCAGTATCTGGGCATGCCCGGTCTGCGCGGAAAAATAGACGAGGTACTTGAGTTGGAAGACGGTACATTCGCTCCATTGGATTACAAATTTGCCGAATGGAAAGATCGGGTTTACGAAACCTACCAACAACAATTGTACTGCTACGCCCTGCTGATAGAGGAAAATTTCGGGGAAAAGGTCAACAGGGGCTTTTTGGTTTATACCCGCTCATCCAACAAAATTGTGGAAGTGCCCATCCCCGAGGAAAGCAAAGCGGAAATCAGGAAAAGTATGGATGCCATGCTTAAAATAATTGGGCAAAATTATTATCCAAAAGCTACAAAATTCAAGCGCAGATGCTTAAATTGCACTTATAGGAATATCTGCATTCAATAAGCTGTTTTCCGGGTTCAAAATTATTTTAAAAACTATAAAAATGGAGCTGAAAGCCTTTATTGAAAAGCATATCCAATACGGAAAATTTTAAAAACAAAGCAAAAAACGTTCTTTGACATGATGAAAAACAGGGAAATAAAAATTGGAAAAACTAAGCAAAATCAAGATTTACATAGGTTTGGGCAAAGCATCGGCTTCCCAAGCCACTTTCAGAAAAAATAGAATTGAAATTTGAACAGAGGCGAATTGCCACCGGTCAAAGTGAAATCTTCCCAAGCCACTTTCAGAAAAAATAGAATTGAAATGTTAAGGAGACCAAAGAAATAAAACCTTACAAAAGAACTTCCCAAGCCACTTTCAGAAAAAATAGAATTGAAATCAAAGGGGAATATATTGGATATGAAAAATGGAGAATCTTCCCAAGCCACTTTCAGAAAAAATAGAATTGAAATAATTTTTACAGTATGAAACCAGTAAAGAAAAGCCAAGCTTCCCAAGCCACTTTCAGAAAAAATAGAATTGAAATCCAGGCACTGGAAAAACGCCTGAAGGAAGAGCTTTCTTCCCAAGCCACTTTCAGAAAAAATAGAATTGAAATAATTAAGGCAGCAGGCACGAATTGAGGGTAGGCCGGTTCTTCCCAAGCCACTTTCAGAAAAAATAGAATTGAAATTTTCATTGGTGTTATCTTCACCTGATACCATTGAATACTTCCCAAGCCACTTTCAGAAAAAATAGAATTGAAATTTGCACCAAGGGATTTTCAGATTGATTCAATTACTAACTTCCCAAGCCACTTTCAGAAAAAATAGAATTGAAATACACCCGTAATAAAAAATGCACGGGTTATAACCTTGACTTCCCAAGCTACTTTCAGAAAAAATAGAATTGAAATCCGATATTGGCCACAGCTCCACAGTAGAGGCGCACAGCTTCCCAAGCTACTTTCAGAAAAAATAGAATTGAAATATTGGTGTTCCATTACCCGACTATGCACGGCTTCTATCTTCCCAAGCTACTTTCAGAAAAAATAGAATTGAAACTTTCATCAATGTACATATTAGTCTGAGTCGTTTTTACTTCCCAAGCCACTTTCAGAAAAAATAGAATTGAAACTGGGGCATTCTGATTTTTTGATGAAACGCCTGGATACTTCCCAAGCTACTTTCAGAAAAAATAGAATTGAAACCTGGGTGGTTATTGGCTGGTATTGCCGCTAATGGTCTTCCCAAGCTACTTTCAGAAAAAATAGAATTGAAACTAACCGAAGTAGATTAGAGCTATACTAAGCAGGAATCTTCCCAAGCTACTTTCAGAAAAAATAGAATTGAATTGTAAATGGCCAAGAATAATATCGTTTAATTGGGAGTTGCATTTGGAAATCAATTCCTGGGCTATTATCCATTTTACTATTGGTAAATCCTTTGCTACAAGTCAAGTCATACCATCACCGCATGGATTTAACCATGTCTAAAATTTAGATTCATCACAATATACTACCATAGTGATAGCATGACAAACCGGATTTAGGACAAAAAAAATTGATCTGCAAATCAAATCATCAGCACATCAGCTTCCAATGCCACTTTCAGAAAAAATAGAATTGAAACTTATTTGGCTCACCATGTCAATACAGGTCTGCTCCCTGCTTCCCAAGCTACTTTCAGAAAAAATAGAATTGAAGCTGGATTTTTTAGTTTATGAGATAATAGTTTGGTGAGTTTTAGATATTTAAAAATAACATATTTATTTACTATTTATAATTAATCAAATAAATGGTGTAGCCGATGTATATTGCCAATAAAATGGCCGCTTCCCATCTATCAAGCTTATGCTTTTTACCAAAAAACATGGCCATAAAAAGCAGGATTGTCCCTACTCCCAAAAGGTAAAGGTCCTGGTTGAATCTGATATTATAGCTTATGGGCCTGATTAAAGCACTCACTCCCAATATCAATAAAACATTAAAAATATTTGAACCAATAATGTTTCCCACTGCAATGTCATTGTTTTTCTTAATTGCAGCTACTACTGAAGTAGCAAGTTCGGGCAAAGAAGTACCTGCCGCGACTATGGTTAATCCAACAATGGTCTCGCTGATTCCCAAATTTGTTGCAATTTCAACAGCATTGACAACGACCAGCCTTCCTCCTAAAACTAAAAATAGCAATCCAAGAACTATATAACTCCAGGTTTTGATTGTTGATAATCCTTTGTATTGAATTAATTTCGGGGTATCATCAGTCTTTAATTGCTTGTAAACATAAAAGAGGAAAAGAGAAAACATTATCAGTAAAACAACTCCATCAATACGTGAAAGGACATTTCCTTCTGCAAACAAAAAGGGGCTTACAAGTATAAAAAGCAATAAGGCGGCCAAAAATGACAGAGGTATTTCCTTCCAAACTGTACTTGACTGAACAACTAATGGCGAAATTATCCCGGCTATTCCAAGAATTGCAAAAAGGTTAAAATTATTGCTTCCGATTACATTTCCAAATACAATATCAGAATGGCTCTGATAAGCCGCAAAAACATTGACAACCAATTCGGGCATGGAAGTGCCAAAAGCGACAATGGTCAAACCAATTGCAAGGTCGGGGATATGGTATCTTTTAGCCAATGCTGAACCGCCTTCTACAAGCCAATCGGCTCCTTTAATAAGCACTCCAAATCCAATTATCAACAATATTATTTCCATTATTATTTGCATGTTTGTATTTGTATAATTTTTGTTTATATATTTTTCAGGTGATTGTTAATAATTTTAAACCATCTATCCTGTAATTGCAATTCTCCGCTCAATTGTAAGTTTCGTTCCTCACTGTATAGCTCAAAGTTAATTTCAGCTTTGCTTTTAAATTTTGGTATAAAACAAAATTCCAACTTTACAAACCACAATCTTTTTATTATTGATTTCTATTGATCTTGTTGTTTTTACCGGCCTACAACTTTGAATTTCAGTGAGATTGACAAATTGAGCACTTTCATTGTCTTTAGTTTTTTTGTGGAAAAATACGCAACTATTTGCTTTCAGTTAATTGAAAAGTGATTTGAATAATTGTACCAAATTCCTTAGTTCGGTTTTTTAATGGGAAATGCTTCAAAACATTAAATGCAATCTCAATTGGCGCATTATGATTATATAGAGTCTGATTTGAAGCCTCTGAAAAATGGCTTTCGGTTTTAGTTTTTGAAGCCGCTTTAAAGTCAAAGTAAATAGCGGAATAATCAGCAAGCATTGCAAAGCAATAAATCGCTGTCAGCACAATCATACCCTGAATTCTAAGCGTATTTTTCACTCATCAAATATAGGTTGAAAAAATGGTTTGATTTCTAATTATTTTGCTGCTTTTAAAATAATTTTTGAGCATTGATGTCCCAAATATTATTTGAACCCAGGCTCTATTGAAAACCCAATTGTCAAACCGTTATTTTTGTGCTCATTGAAAAAAAGTACTTTCAATTTCAACCAATTGATTAAACCATGAAAGGATCACTTAAACTCGGACGAATAGCAGGCATTAATGTATTTGTACACTGGACATTTTCCCTGCTCTTACTTTTTATCATCTTCACCAATATTAGGGAGGGATACAATGCCATACAAGTATTGTGGTCTTTGTTTTTTATCCTGAGCATATTCGTTACGGTTGTTTTGCACGAGTTGGGCCATGCACTTACGGCCAAAAAATTCAATATTAATACCAAAGACATTACCCTGCTGCCCATTGGTGGCTTGGCGCGATTGGAAAGCATTCCAGAAAAACCCAGGGAAGAATGGTTGGTGGCTATAGCCGGGCCGCTGGTGAATTTGGCAATCGCATTTGCAGTTTATTTTTTTGTACATATTCCCGAGCCCGATCAAATGGAAGCATTTGTAGCAGATGGCATCAACGGGCAAAATTTTCTTTTCCTTTTCTTTATGGTCAATATCTGGCTCTCCATTTTCAATCTTCTGCCCGTTTTTCCAATGGATGGTGGCCGGATTTTCCGCGCTACTTTGTCGCATTTTATCAATAGGGTAAAGGCCACGAAAATCGCAACGCGCTTGGGGCAACTATTGGCACTTGGTTTTGTAATCGGAGGCTTTTATGTCAATCCTTTTTTGATTTTCATTGGCTTGTTCATCATGTTTGGCGCACAGGCGGAGCTCAATATGGTCAGCACCAGATATTTGCTAAAAGACAGTTCTATAGGGAAAATCACCATGCAGCAATACGAAACCCTGAAAACTGATGATACGATAAGTGTGGCTGTTCAAAAATTGCTCAATGGAACGGCAAAGTCCTTTCTAGTGCTAGAAAATGAAAAACCGATAGCTACGCTCAACAGAGATGCAATGATAAAAGCCCTATCGGAAAGTGGAAAGGATACGCCCATACAAGATATTATGGATACGGAGCTATTGAGTTTTGATGCCAATACGCCCATTGAAAAGGTTTATAAAAGCATGACTGAAAAAGGCCAGGAACTTGCCCTGATCAAGGACAGTGAAAATTACATAGGCGTGGTGGACAGCGAAAATATTTCAGAGTATATCATGGTGAAAAATGCGGTAGGCGGTAAGTATTGAACAGAGTTCAGGGATTTATTTGTATTGATGTGATTGAAAAGTGAAGCAATAAGAGAATGAAAATAGCAATATATAGCGCAAAGCCATTTGAAATCAATGCATTGAAAAAAGCTAATGCTACAGAAGCGCATGAATTGAAATTCATTAGCGAAGCACTAAGGGAAAATACCGTAGAATTGGCCAATGACTGTACAGGACTCGCTGCCTTTTCGAATGATGATCTTTCTGCCAAGGTGCTGAATCTCCTTAAAAAAGCGGGTATAAAATACCTCACCCTGCGCTCTACCGGCTACGATCATATTGATTTGCCCCATGCCAAAAAACTGGGCATGCGCGTGGCATATGTCCCTGAATATTCGCCCTATTCCATCGCAGAACACAGCGTAATGCTAATGTTGGCGCTCAATAGAAAAGTCTTGCTGGCCAATAAAAGATTGCGGCAGTTTAATTTCGAGCTCGATCCATTGATTGGATTTGACATGAACGGCAAAACCGCTGGAATCATAGGTACAGGGAAAATCGGAGGAATAGTGGCGAAAATCCTGCATGGCTTTGGCTGTAAATTGCTGGCCTATGATATTGAGGAAAATCCAAAGCTCAGCGAGAAATATGGCGTAAAATATTGTAAACTCGATGAATTGCTAAATTCCTCTGATATCGTGAGCCTTCACTGCCCATTGAACGACAATACAAGAAATTTAATAGATGCTGCTGCTTTTGCCAAAATGAAAAAGGGCAGCATGTTGGTCAATACTTCCCGTGGTGCGGTAATAGATACCGAGGCAGCAATTGGGGCAATTGACAATGGCACTTTGGCTTATCTCGGGCTGGATGTTTACGAAAAGGAAAAAGGCTTGTTTTTTTATGACCACTCTAACAAAAAAATCAATGATCCTCTTTTTGAAAAACTTTTGAGCTACGATCAAGTATTGATCACAGGCCATCAGGCCTTCCTTACCCAAACAGCACTGCGCAATATTGCTGAAACCACGCTACATAATTTGTCCTGTTTTGAAGAGGGGAAAGATTGTGAAAATGAGTTGAAGGAATAAACTCAACTATTTTTGAGTAAACCACACAAATTATATTGGCCACCAAGCCTCGAAGGGCACAAAGGATATTGTGTTGAGCACAAAGATTATAAGAAACAAAAAGCCCCAATGAATCAACATTGAAGCTTCTGTGAAATTTAATAAACTGTGTCAAAAAAAATCACTCCTGCGTAGTTTTAATCTAAAACATGTTTTACCTTTGCCCTGATTTTTAAACAATTTGATAGATTAATCTGTCCTCAGAATGATTGATATTAAAAAAAGTGCTCTGAAAAAGAACACTACTATGAGTTTCAACTTACCTTCAGCTCGATTTTCTTTCACAAGTATTTTGCTGTTTTTTTCAGCTGTGCTCGCTGCCCAGGATAATAAAGTAAATAACATCTTTGAAAACTACCTCAATGAAATTGTATTGGGCATTCTTGGCGTCACAGTTTTGCTCGTGCTATTTGTAGTGTATATGGTAGCGGACAAATTGCTGAAGATATCCTCTGAAAAAGCCAAAAGCGATGCAGGACAAAAAAGCGAAGATGAATCCCCGTCTGTACTTCCTGCTTTAAACGAAATATTGCCCGGCAACAATGAATATCCACACCTCAATGGAGTAAAGCCATTTAAACTGAAAAAGGGACACGATATTAAAATCAGAGGCAGAGCAATCAAAGAAGTTTCTGAGGATTATTTTCCATCAAGCTACGCAGTTAAGCCCAAAGATTTTGTCGAAATGATTCCTATTCCAAAGCTCGCAGTAGAAGTTGGAGCAGAAGTGAAAGCTGGAGATCATATATATTTCGACAAAAGAAGGCCTGAAATTTTTTATACTGCACCTGTTAGCGGTGAAGTGGCAGAAGTGATCAGGGGAGAAAAACGCTCTATAAATGAAATTGTCATTCTTGCAGATAAGGAAGTGAAGTTCAGGGAATTCGAGAAAGCCGACCCCAATACCTTAGACAAGAAAACAATTACAGAAAAGCTTCTGGACAGTGGGTGCTGGCCTTTTATCAAACAACGCCCATTCAATTTTGTAGCCGATCCCGAAGAAAAACCCAAAGCAATTTTTATCAGTGGTTTTGATACCGCTCCACTTTCAGCTAATCTGAACTTTACGCTTCAGGGAGAAAGCAAAGCTTTTCAGGCAGGAATAGACGCTTTAAGAAAATTAACCGATGGCAAAGTCCATTTAAGTCTTGACGCAAAACGCAAGCCATGTGATACTTTTGAAAATGTTCAGAATATTGAGAAACACTACTTTGAAGGACCTCATCCGGCTGGAAATGTAGGCATTCAAATTCACCACATTGACCCAATAGCCAAAGGAGAAATTGCCTGGACTGTAGGAGCTCAGGAGGTTGTTTTTATAGGAAGGCTATTCTTAGAAGGACGTTTTAATACTCAAAAGCTGGTAGCAGTTGCCGGGCCAAAAGTTAAAAACCCTTCCTACATAAGGACATTTCCCGGAGCCAATCTGGAAGAATTAATCAATAAACAGGTAGATGAAGAAAATGTGCGCATTATCTCCGGAGATGTGTTGACAGGAAAAAAAGTAGCTTCCAAAGGATTCCTGGGATTATTTAACAATCTTATTTCAGTTATTGAAGAAGGTGACCAATATGAAATGTTTGGTTGGTTGATTCCTTCATACGCACGCCCAAGTATATCCCCTACTTTCCCGTGGACATTATTTCCCAATGAAGAATTTGATGTCAATACCAACACGCATGGTGAAGCTAGAGCTCTTGTAGTTACAGGGCAATACGAGCAAGTTCTTCCTATGAACATTTACCCGGTTCACCTACTTAAAGCCATTATGGCAAATGATTTTGAATTGATGGAAGGACTGGGCATTTACGAAGTTGTAGAAGAAGATATGGCTTTATGCGAATTTGTTTGTACATCAAAAACAAATGTGCAGGAAATTTTACGCGAAGGGCTTGATTACATGTACGAACAAAGTTGATCTAAAATAAACGAAAGGTTAAAATGAGTAAAAACCCTTTAAGAACTATTCTGGACAAACTGGAGCCGATTGCAGCAAAAAACAAATTTGCACATACGCTGCATGATGGTATTTCTACCTTTTTGTTCCAACCCAACCTGGTAACCCAAAGTGGCACACATATCAAGGATGGCATGGATTTAAAACGAACAATGGTGCATGTGGTTTTGGCCATGCAATTGTGCCTGATTCATGGGATGGTGAACATCGGACATCAGCACTATGCAGCAATGGGTATGTACCCTGGACTTACTGAAGGACTTATTCCTAAAATAGTTTACGGTCTCTTACAGCTTCTGCCAATAATAGTAGTAGCACATGTAGTGGGGCTGGGCATTGAGTTTGCTTTTGCTGCTAAAAAAGGCCATGCTATTGAAGAAGGCTTTTTGGTCACCGGAATGTTGATTCCATTGATTGTTCCACCGGACATTCCACTATGGATGCTTGCTGTGGCTACTGCTTTTGCAGTAATAATTGGTAAAGAAGCTTTTGGAGGTACCGGAATGAACGTACTGAATGTGGCATTAACAGCGAGGGTATTTCTATTCTTCGCATATCCCACAGAAATATCGGGTGACAAGGTCTGGGTTTCCTACGATTATAATTTTCTACATCAGGGAGCATCGGCACTTTTTGGAGATTTTCTGCATATAAAAGACAATCTCGCACTTGTAGATGGGTTCTCAGGAGCCACCCCACTAGCATTGGCAGCAGAAGGTGGCTGGGGAGCTGTCACAGAACAATATTCCATTTCTGAAATGTTTTGGGGCTTTATACCCGGTTCTGTAGGTGAAATGAACAAACCTGCTATACTTTTAGGTGCAGGGATGCTTATTGCTTCAGGAATTGGAAGCTGGAGGATTATGCTCTCAATGTTTATTGGTGCGGCCTCTATGGGTTTATTAATGAATGGACTGGCACTCAATCCATTTATGGAAGTTCCGGTTCATTATCATTTTATAATGGGCAGTTTCTTTTTTGCAATGGCATTTATGGCAACCGACCCCGTAACCGCAACAGGCACGAATACCGGAAAGTGGATATACGGATTTCTAATTGGAGTAATAGGCATGATCATCAGGGTTTTAAACCCGGCCTATCCTGAAGGATGGATGCTCGCTATACTACTATTAAATGTATTCGCACCATTGATTGATAATTATGTAATTCAAGCAAATATTTCAAGGAGGTTAAGTCGTGCAGCGTAATTCAAATTCATACACAATAATCTATGCTGCTGTATTAACAGTAGTAATAGCCGTTTCACTTTCACTTGCAGCTACAGGCTTGCAGGAAAGACAAAAAAACAATGTCAGGATTGCCACACAAACCGATATTCTAAAATCGGTAGGAAAAGCTGATGTAGAAAACCCAGGGGAATTTTTCGAGAATAATGTCAGGCCAATCGTTATCAACCACAAAGGAGAAGAAGTAACTGAAAAACCAGACGGATCACCATTGGTAGCTACTGAAATTGAACTAAAAGCACAGCGTAAAAAACCCGAAGAAGACAGGTATTATCCCTTATTCATTTATGAATATGATGGTGAGAAATCCTATATTCTTCCATTAAGCGGCAGTGGATTGTGGGATGAAATATGGGGCTATATAGCACTTGAAGAAGATTACAATACAGTTGCAGGAGTATCCTTTGACCACAAAGCAGAGACGCCCGGGCTTGGAGCAGAGATCAAAGACAACGATGAATGGGCAGGTCAGTTCATAGGCAAAAAAGTAATGGACAACGGTAAATTTGTTTCTGTGGAAGTCGTGAAAGGTGAAATCAAAGAACCTGAACATCAGGTGAACTCTATTTCAGGTGCAACAGTTACGAGCAATGGGGTTTCTGATATGATCTACAGAATCAATCAGTATCTGCCTTTTTTTGAAAAACAAAAACCTCAATCATAATGAGTGAAGCAGCAACAAAGCAAAAAGAATCCCTTTTTTCTAAGAAAAATCGAAGGTTATTAACTGACCCCCTCGATGATAATAATCCAATTACCGTTCAAGTGTTGGGCGTATGTTCTGCACTCGCAGTTACGGTGGCATTAAAACCTGCATTGGTAATGGCTTTAGCTGTAGTTGCAGTTTGTGGCTTTGCAAATCTTATTATTGCAACATTGCGCAATACTATACCCAGCAGAATTAGAATGATCGTTCAATTGACCGTAATTGCCTCGCTGGTTATTTTGGTTGACCAGATATTGAAAGCCTTTTCATACGATGTTTACAAACAATTATCAGTGTATGTTGGTCTGATCATTACCAACTGTATTATCATGGGAAGATTAGAAGCCTTTGCTATGGCCAACAAACCACTCCCCTCTTTTCTCGATGGGTTGGGCAATGGAATTGGCTATGGAATTATATTGGTTGGCGTAGCTTTTTTCAGGGAATTGTTTGGAAAAGGAGAATTATTAGGTTTTAAAATATTGCCTGCCGGATATGAAGGCAATGGTTTAATGCTGTTGCCCGCATCTGCTATGTTTCTTATAGGTTTAATGATCTGGTGGCAACGCGGTAGAAATGAGAAACTGGTTGATGTTTCATAAAACTCTTTTAAAAAACACACAAATCGCAAGATAATGCTGGAATACGTAAATATATTTATCAAAGCTGTCTTCATTGAAAATATGATTTTAGCTTACTTTTTGGGGATGTGCTCTTACCTTGCAGTATCTAAAACATTAAAAACTGCTTTTGGATTAGGTTTAGCAGTTATTTTCGTGCTCGGCATTACCATTCCTGTGAATTGGCTTATACACGAGTTCCTACTTAAGGAAAGTGGCTTGTTTGGTGTTGACCTTACATTTTTAAACTTCATTGTTTTTATTGCTGTTATTGCATCAATGGTTCAGTTGGTAGAAATGGTTGTAGAAAAATTCTTCCCTCCGCTATACGTCTCTTTGGGAATTTTCCTGCCATTGATTACTGTAAACTGTTCCATTCTTGGAGGGTCACTCTTTATGGTTTCAAGAGAATATGAATTTGGTCAGGCAACTGCTTTTGGTTTGGGTTCTGGAACTGGCTTTTTCCTTGCTATAATTGGTATTGCTGCGATTCGCGAAAAAATCAAATACTCAAATGTACCTGCCCCTTTAAGAGGTTTGGGAATAGCATTTATTATTACAGGTCTTATGGGAGTTGCCTTTATGGGATTCATGGGAATTAAATTATAAATACAGAAGTCAAATAGATATGGATTTCACAGTTATATTGTTCAGCATTGTAGCATTCCTGATTATATTAATGTCACTGACAGCACTTTTGCTTTTTGCAAAATCTAAGTTGGTGCCTTCGGGAGAACTTACTTTAACCATTAATGGTGATGACGAAAACCCAATGTCTGTATCACCGGGTTCTAATTTGCTTACTGCACTTTCAGAAAAGAGTATTTTTCTTCCTTCTGCCTGTGGTGGAGGGGGTACTTGCGCCATGTGCAAATGCCAGGTGATGGAAGGAGGCGGTGATGTGCTGCCAACAGAAATGAATCACCTCACCCGTAAAGAAGCCTCAGAAAATTGGAGGCTCGCTTGCCAGGTTAAAGTGAAAGAAGACATGAAAATTAAAGTTCCGGAAGAAATTTTCGGGATCAGCAAATGGGACTGCACAGTCAAGTCCAATGATAATGTGGCAACATTTATCAAAGAATTTGTAGTGAAATTACCGGAAGGAGAAAACCTCGATTTTGAATCAGGTGGCTATATTCAAGTTGATGTTCCCCCGATTGAGGTAGATTTCAAAACCGATCTTTATGAAATTCCAGATGAATACAAAGGGGATTACGACAGCTTTGGTATCTGGGATTTGAAAATGAAAAACGATGAGCCTATTTTCAGAGCTTATTCAATGGCCAATCACCCGGCAGAAGGAAATATTGTGATGCTGAATATTCGCCTCGCTACACCACCATGGGACAGAGCTAAAAATGCCTTTATGGATGTGAATCCGGGTATTTGTTCTTCTTTTGTATTTTCAAGAAAACCCGGAGATAAGGTCACTATTTCAGGTCCTTATGGCGAATTCTTTATTAAGCCCACGGACAAAGAAATGGTTTATATTGGTGGCGGGGCAGGTATGGCGCCATTGCGTTCGCATATTTTCCACCTCTTTCATACAGAAAGCACTGATCGCAAGGTTACTTACTTCTACGGTGGCCGTTCCAAAAGAGAATTGTTCTATACAGAGCACTTCAGGGATATTGAAGAGAAGTTTGACAATTTCAAATACGTTGAAGCACTTTCAGAACCGCTGGAAGAAGACAATTGGGATGGCCCCACAGGTTTTATCCACCTTGTAGCTTATGAAGAATATTTGAAAAATCATCCTGAACCCGAAGAAATTGAATACTATCTATGCGGCCCGCCAATGATGCTCAGCGCAGTTCAAAAAATGCTCGATGAATTGGGTGTGCCGGAAAGCAATATTGCTTTTGATGATTTCGGAAGCTAAAAATTATTAATAAAAACATTTAAATTAGGGTTGGTCATTTGATCAACCCTTTTTTGTAAACAATCTCCAGGAATGCGCCTATTCTATTTCATAGTTCTGCTCAGTATGCTTCTCGCCTGTAAGCAGGAGAAGAATGCAGATAAATACATCAATATCAGTGGACACACAATGGGAACCAACTACGCTATACAATACAAAGATAGCCTGCAACGCAATTTCAAAACAGAGCTGGATTCATTGCTGAAATTGGTAAATCGCTCCATGTCCACCTATGACCCGAAATCTGTCATCAGCACTTTTAACAATTCAAGGGCTTCTGTTTTTGAAGTTGATAGCCATTTCGCCAATGTATTTGAAATTTCCAAAAAATTGTTTGCTTTAACTGATGGCTATTTTAACCCTACTGTATTTCCCCTGGTAAAATACTGGGGCTTTGCAGGTGGAGCCAAACCTGAAAATCCCGATTCAGTTATTGTAGATTCACTGCTCCGGCTTTGTGATTTTAGTGCACTTCAATTAATGGATTCATCTAACAGTCATTTTATTTATCGCAGCAGGGAGAACATCACGCTCGATTTTAGTGCTGTGGCAAAAGGCTATGGGGTAGATTTGCTCAGTCAATTTCTAGAAAACAATTCAATTGAAAATTATCTAATAGAAATCGGTGGTGAAGTGCGCTTTAATGGGATCAACCCCAATAATGACAAATGGAGTGTGGGCATTGATGATCCCACATCGGAATTGGAAAACAGGAAACTTATTGCAATTTTAAAAGACAGAAATTCTGCCATTGCTACTTCTGGCAATTACCGGAATTATTACGAGCGAAAAGGAAAATTATATGCGCATATCCTAAATCCCAGAACTGGCTATTCAGAACAATCTTCGATTTTGAGCGCAACAGTTCTAGCTGAAAACTGTGCAGAAGCAGATGCCCTGGCCACTGCATTGATGATAAACGGAAAGCAGCTTTTTGATAAAATATCAAAAGACGAAGTGCTTAAAAAGTCCTATAAAATTTTATTGATAGAGTCGGGTGAAAATCAATTGCAACCCGTATTCAGCAATGAATTAGAGGATAATTTGAATTGGCTAAAAGAATAAAACAGGGCTACTATTGACCTGCCCAACCTTTTTCCACTTCACCGCCTTTACAATCTTCTTCAGGAGCTTTTCCGCAAACCGTACATTCTCCAATCTCATTTTTCAGCATTGGGTTGTTCGTTGCACAAGTACCTTTAAACTCCCCGTCTTTTACCAGCAAAATACGAATGCCGATCAAAGCAAAGGCCAAACCTATAATTCCTATTGACAATAATAATGTAGTGAGTACCATTTTATACCTTTATTCTTACAAATTTAACACTATTACAGCGTTCTTTGTTTTCTAAATTCAAAATTAGTGTTTATGGACAGCCGGGCAAAAGCTTTTTTAAGATTATTAGACATAATGGACGACCTGAGGGAAAAATGCCCCTGGGATAGAAAACAAACCATGGATTCCCTGAGTCCGCTCAGTATTGAAGAGACCTACGAACTGACTGATGCTATCCTCGAAAAAGACATGCCAGGAATAAAGGAAGAAATTGGCGACCTAATGCTGCACTTGGTTTTTTATGCCAAAATAGCGGATGAGCAAAAAGAATTTACCATTACAGAAGTGCTGAATGATTTGTGCGATAAGTTGATTCGCAGGCATCCGCATATTTATGGCGATACTAAAGTTGATGGTGAAGATCAGGTGAAGGAAAACTGGGAACAGATAAAAATGAAGGAGAAAAAAGGGGAGAAAAAATCTGTTTTAAGCGGTGTGCCAATTTCCCTACCCGCATTGATCAAAGCATACAGAATGCAGGACAAAGCCAAACAAGTGGGCTTTGAATGGGATACCATAGAACAGGTATGGAAAAAAATAGAAGAAGAACAAGCCGAACTAAAAGAAGCGCAAGCTAATCTGAATCAAGCCGAAATAGAGGCCGAATTTGGCGACTTGCTGTTTGCAATGGTCAATCTCTCCCGCTATTTAAATATTGACCCTGAAAGAGCATTGGAGCTTACCAATAAAAAATTCAAAAGGCGATTTGAGTTTATTGAAAGTTCAGCTCAAAAATCAGGAGATCAATTGAAGGACATGAGTTTGGAGGAGATGGACGCACTTTGGAACGAGGCTAAATTGGGGGAGTAACTTTTGTAATGAATTTAAAATATAAGCACTACGAAAAAGCAACTTTTAATATTACTAATCGGTTCTTAACTTTGGAATAGGTGTAAAACTTAAGATTTATCAGATTTAAAGTCTCTTAAAACATAAATTCAATAATTATGAGCTTGCAATATATTTCAGACAGTAATGGAAAAACTACTGGTGTGTTTATTCCCATCAAAGAGTGGAATGTACTTAAAGAAAAAATCAAAGACATTGAAGATGAAAACTTTATTGTACCAGAATGGCAAAAAGAAATTGTGCGTGATAGAATTAAAAACACTAAACCAGAAGAATACCTCACATGGAAAGAAATTGAAAAGCAACTCAAAATTTGAGAAATGAAGCACTACTTCAAAGTTCGGTATAATCCTCAGATATATCTCGATATACAAAAAACTGTAGATTATTATCGCAGAGAAACAGGTGACGATAAGCTAGGGATTCGCTTTGTAAAAGCAATAAATAATGCCTTAAAAAAATTGAGATCAACAGCTTTGCTTTACCAGGTTCGATATGACGACATTAGGTTTCTCCCAATTCACCCTTTCTCAATTGTAGCTCATTTTCGTGTGGATAAACAAAAAGCAATTGTTATTATAGAGGCAATCTTTCACAGCAGTGAAGATCCTGATGAATGGAATTCAGTAAAAAACAAATAATGCCTCAGCAAACAGTATCCAAATTACTCATTGGAAGCACATAGAAAAGAATGGCGAAAAAGTGAGCTGCACTTCCACCCATAACAAACAGGTGCCAGATGGCGTGGTTGTATTTCAGTTTATTCCACATATAGAAAACAGTTCCGCCTGTATAAAGCACTCCTCCTGTAGCCAACAGCACCATTCCGGGAGTGGGAAGATTGCTCAGCAAAGGTTCAAATGCAATAATAGCTACCCAACCCATAGCAATGTATAACAAGGTAGATAGTTTATCGAATTTTCCTGTAAAGAATATTTTGAAAACAGAGCCTACAATAGCCACTCCCCAAACGATATACAAAATCAAATCGCCCAGTGTATTGTCCAAAACCAGCAGTGCAAAAGGCGTATAGCTTCCTGCAATCAATAAATAAATAGATACATGATCAAAAACACGCATGACTTTCTTAACCTTATAGTGCGGAATACTGTGATAAAGTGTAGAAGCCAGGTAGAGCAATATAAGCGAAATACCGTAAATCAATGCAGCTGAAATTCTCTTGGAACCTGGTTGTTCTGCCGTGTAATGCATTAAGAAAAAGAAACCAATTATACTAAAAACAGCACCTATACCATGTGTAATGGAATTGGCCAATTCTTCTCCGAAAGTTGATTTTTTTAAATTTTGCACCTTATTGATAAGAACAATAAAGTACCGAAAAGGTTGCCTAAACGCTAATTTCTATATACTATTTTTTCCGTTTTCACATTTCCATCTTCCAGTTCTATTTGCAGAATATAAGTGCCCGACACCTGCTTGTCAAAGGAAATGCTTTTATTATTTGCATTCAATTCTTCCTTAAGTACAACTTGCCCCATTAAATTATAAATACTGTAGCTACTGATCTTCTGATCTTTAGAAACAATTGAAAAACGCTCTGAAAAGGGGTTGGGGAAGATTTTTACTTCAGCTTGCTTTTGCCCAATATCACTAATACCCACCATTTCTGTAGTATCAATATCAGAACTGTCAGAATCAGGATTAAATGAAGAATCTATAGGAGGATAATAGGCAAAGGTAGAATCAAAGTGAATAATCTTGGTGTGGTTTGAAGCATTGTCATCTGCATAAAAAAGCATGGAGCCATCAAATTTGAATAAAAAATCAGCAATGCGCTCATTAAAAGTTCGCTTCCAGACAATGCTGCCATCCACTTTGATTTTGTGCACCAGTTGTTCAAATTCCATTGTAAAGGGATCAATGCCATTACTGATCAACAACAGACTGTTATCAATTTTTGAATATTTTAAAACAACATTGTTTAAGCCATAGGTATTCAGGGGTATTTCCCATTGCTCCTCTAAATCAGCATTCAACTTACTTAAATACAATTGATTGTTTTGATTCCAGGCCAAATATACATTTCCATCATCATCAATTTCCAGGGCATTGGCATAACTTTGATTGATAGAATCCGGCAGCATATAAGCTTCCAGATACATGCCATTGCTGTCAAGATTCAGTAAAAACAAATTTGTATTGGTGAATTTTGTATTAGAATGACCAAGTGCAAGCAAGTTTTTATTATCCAGTCTTTTGATAGACATAATTTCGTCATTCTTTGCACCTTCATATTTATATTGCCATTTGATGTTGTAATTATAATCTATGCAGGTAATAGAAGCCTCCTTATAATTACTGCAGTTGCCTTGTTTGTAATTTACAGCAACAATATTCGACTCCGGTCCAGAATAATAATCTGATGCTTCAAAGTTGCACTGTGATGGTTTAAAAGATGAATATGAGTTGACTAAATTATTTGAATGGTGCGCTAAATTCCCAACATATAAACTGTCTTGTATAGTCACATCTGTATTTGAGGCTACTATAAAAAAACTATTATTGACAGGGTCTCCATAATCAGAAAACCAAAGATTTTCAAAGGAAGTATATGCCCATCCAGTAGTATCAAAATTTTCATCTAATAGTGCTACCATACTTTTTACATTTGTATAATTGTGGGGCATATTATTGCAATCTGAATTTAATACAACAATATATTTATCATGTTCAAAAGGATAGTTTGAAATATAAGTAGCACCTTGTTCACAATAGTGAAGTTCAGACAATACTTTTTCATTAAGCACCTGGGCATTTAAAGCATTCACGCTTGCAAGGATAATAACATGTATAATAAATAGCGAAAATATTCTCATTGTGTGAATTTAAATGTTTTACTTTGGAATGATAAGTTTTATTGCTTGCTATATCAAAAACAATAAGTAATTAACTAACCAATGCATCAAAATTTCTGAACCTTTTCAGTGAAAATCTCACCATTTTCAAGTTCGGTATATATAATATAGGTGCCACTCACCCAGGTACTTGCATCAATATTCAGAATCTTTTGAGTTGCATTTATATTGTATTGCCCAAGTATCTGCCCTGTCATAGTGTAAACAATTACCTGTTCTACTTCTTTATGAGAAGACCATTTCACATATAGATTGTTTGAGAATGGATTGGGATATAAATTGAGTTTAAATTCTTCTTCTTCAATTGTACCAATATTGGTCTCAACATCTTCTAATTCATCAGGATTATCAGAATTCGGATCAAATGAAAAACTATCGGCATCTCCTATTTCTCCAATTGGTGCCTGCAGAGTAATAGAATCAAATTTCACAACATAAACTTCGGGTAAGTGATTTTTATAGCCTGTAAGTATATAGCTGCCACTTTGGATAACTTCAAAATTTCTTAATCTAGCATTCCAGTTCTTTTTCCACAATACATTCCCCTGCATATCTGTTTCCATAAAAAAGGACATGCAAGTATTGTCAATTTCTTCAGAACCCAACATTAACAAAGTATTATGCTCGCTTTTTTGAATTCTGAAATTGCTTCCACCACAAGCACTAAAGTAACTTTGCTGAAAAACTTTATTTCCTTTTAAATTGAATTTTAGGAGTTCAACATCATTCGAGTATCCACTAATATAAATATTCCCAGAATCGTCAGTGGTCAGGCCGTAAGCATAATCCTGTGTTTCATAATCAAGTGATTTGCTAAACAATTCATTGCCATTGCTTCCATACATTACCAGGAAAAAATCAGTATCTCCCCTGTTGTTAAAAGAATTGCTCCAGCCTGCAGAAACTATATTCCCATTGTGATCTATTGACAACTGATGCAACTGATCATTCTTTCCCCCATCAATTTTTTCGATCCAAAGCATTTGTCCGCTTGAATTCAATTTTGCAATAAACGCATTGTAAACTGGTAAGTTACAGCCCGACTTTGAATAAAATCCTGAAATAAGGATATTCCCATCAGCATCTTCCCTTAGATCCGTAACTGTGTTTTTGCAAGCAATCCTATAGCTGTTTTTCCAGATCAATTGTCCCTGAACATTGGTTTTAGAAATTTGTATAGAATCATAATTGAACCCAGCTGTATTTCCTCCCCAAAAAAACAAATTGCCATCTGAGCATTTTCTACTGTAGCCATTAACAGGGGCTTGATCAATTGTAGAAGTACTGTCTAAATTATCATCCAGATAATACAGTTTTGATTGCCAATTGCTGGAATTTACATTCAAATAAGAGCCGGACACGAGGTAAGTACCGGAATCCAACACAACTACACTTGTTCCTTCATCGTAACAATTCACACTACCAAAAGTGTTTTCTATCACGCCAGTAGCACTGCAAAAAAAAGGGAACAATAAAATGAATATTGTAAAGGTTCGGTTCATGTTGTTTGCCTTAAAAACTTTCGGTACATAGCACAAATAAATAAATGTCCTCCTATTGTGCTCTATGAATTTAATTGAACTTTAGCCTAATGTCAATTAATTAAATAGGCGTTCAATAATCGGCACGCACTTATCACAATTAATAGATTTCAATCGCATCATTTTAATCAAATAATAGTACCTATTGCTCCTTTTTACGAAGCTGACTTAAAAAAGTTATCCGGTTAAGGCTGTTTCGATAATTATTCAATTTCTAAAAGCTTTTGTACTATATTTAGGGAAGTGATTTTTTTTATTATATTTTCATCAACAAAACCTAACATTATGATAAAATTGAAACAATTTACTTTCATAATTTTTCTCTCCCTTTTAAACTTGCAGCTTGTTGGGCAAGAAAATCAAGGGCAATTGGATGTCTTAAATCAAAAAATTGAAAAAGGAAATCCTACATCTGAGCTCTATTTTAAAAGAGCTGAAATATACAATGAGCAGGACAATTTTGATAAAGCAAGTGCTGATTATCTAAAAATAATAGATAATTACAATTCAGGAGAAGACAAAGATGCTGATCTGGCTTCAAAAGCCTATTACCATTTAGCTCATGGCTATATGAATATAAATAACGATGAAAGTAACGCCCTTAAACATGCTGTCAAAGGATTGGACATAGATCCCGACCACAAAGGATTACTCAGTATAAAAGCTGAAATACTCTATGGTATGGGTCAAAACAAAAAAGCCTTTGAAATTTATGAATCACTTATATCTGAGCATCCTGACGACATAGAAATTTTAACAGCTTATGCTCAAAAGGCTGAAAGTCACAATCCTGCAAAAGCCAAAGAATTATACGAAAAAATATTAACTGTTGATGCTTCAAATAATGAGGCACTATATTTTCTCGGAATGCATTATGCAAAGCTTTCAAATAGAATGTATCAGAAAGGAGATGACAAAAAACTTGTGCACGAAAAATTGCGGTCAGGTTTGGGATATCTTGAAAAATACCAGAAGCAAAATCCTGATGATGAACAGATTATCTTAAATATCATAACTTTTTACCGTTTTCTTGGAGAGGAGGAGAAAGCTGATAAACTCAGTGAGCAAACTAATTCCGGTCAATAGGAGGTATAAGCAGAAAGCTACATAACTTTCTGAAAGTTAATCAATACGATTATATAATTTATTTTACAAATGTCTTTAAATTTTTCACTAACCTTTTTTATGAATCTGCAAGAGGTAATCTCCAGGTAAGCCCATTGAACCCGGAATATGGAAACACAAAGCGTTTAAATCCTTATCTTCAAGCCTGAATTTAAACCCCAAACTACATGCCGGGAAACAGTTTCGGAGAAATATTCAGAATCACCACTTTTGGTGAATCCCACGGGGCAATGATGGGCGTGGTCATAGATGGCTGCCCGGCAGGACTGGAAATAGACACTGACTTTATCAATACAGAAATGCAAAGGCGCAAGCCCGGCCAATCCAATATTACAACCCAACGAAAAGAAGACGATAGTATAGAAATTGTATCCGGTGTATTTGAGGGCAAAAGCACCGGGACACCCATTGCCATCCTGATTCCAAACAATAATGCCAAGCCCAGGGATTACGAACACATCAAGGAAAGTTATAGGCCTTCCCATGCAGATTTTACTTTTCAGGAAAAATACGGCATTCGCGACTATCGGGGCGGAGGACGGGCTTCTGCCAGGGAAACCGCTTGTCGAGTGGCAGCAGGAGCCATTGCAAAGCAATTTTTAAGAAAATCAGGAATAAAGATCAATGCCTATGTAAGTGCCGTTGGGAATATCAAAGTGCAAAAGCATTATTCCCAACTCGACCTTTCACTAACTGAAAACAACAAGCTGCGCTGCCCGGATCAATCCACTGCCGGGGAAATGGAAGTACTGATCAAAAGCATCAGAAAATCGGGCAATACAGTAGGCGGAGTTGTTACCGGAATTGTACAGGGCTGCCCCACAGGTCTTGGTGAACCTGTATTTGATAAATTGCATGCCGACCTGGGAAAAGCCATGCTCAGTATCAATGCGGTAAAAGGTTTTGAATACGGATCGGGATTTGAAGGCAGTAAAATGTGCGGCTCCGATCACAATGATACCTTTGTGGAAAAAGACGGAAAGATTTCTACCAAAAGTAATTTTAGTGGTGGCATACAGGGCGGCATTTCCAATGGCATGGACATCTATTTCAATGTAGCCTTTAAGCCAGTAGCTACTTTAATGCAGGACCAGCAAAGTGTAAACAAAGAAGGCAAAACTGTAAAAGTGGAAGGCAAAGGCCGGCACGATCCATGTGTAGTGCCACGGGCAGTGCCCATTGTGGAAGCCATGACAGCCCTGGTGCTCGCTGATCATTTATTGCGGAACCAAAGTTCAAAAATAAAATAGACGGATGAAAAGCATGGCTTTACACTGGAAAATAATAATCGGACTGATAGCCGGAATCTGCTGGGCGCTTTTCTCAAGTTGGGTGGGGCTGAGCGAGTTTACCATCAAATGGATCGACCCCTTTGGCACTATTTTCATCAATCTCCTGAAAATGATTGCCGTACCGCTGATTCTCTTTTCTATTATCAGCGGTATTTCCGGCTTGCCCGATACTTCCCAATTGGGGCGGATGGGCATGAAAACCATCGTGGCATATATTGGTACAACCGTCTTGGCTGTCTCAACCGGTCTTTTACTGGTCAATACCTTTCAACCCGGCAAAAGCATAGACCAAGACCAAAGGATTGACAACAGGATCATGTATGAGCTGTGGGCAGCCGAAGAAAACATTGAAGTACTTGACGGCACCTGCATGCTCTGTGATGACAAATATTCAGAAAAGACCAAACGCATCAGGGCATCCGGTGCTTATGCCGAAATGGAAGACGATGTCAAAAAAAGGATGGAAACTGCCGAATCTGGAAAAGAAGCCGGTCCCTTAAAATTCCTGGTTGACATGGTTCCCGGCAATATCTTCCAGGCATTGGGCACAAATACACTTATGTTGCAGGTGATATTTTTCGCACTTTTCTTTGGCATCACCCTTAGTTTTATTCCCAAAGATAAAGCTGCGCCTGTCATTGCTTTTGTAGATGGCGCCAATGCTGTATTTCTGAAAATGGTCGATTTCATTATGCAGGCTGCGCCCTTTTTTGTGTTTGCATTGCTTGCAGGAGTGGTCTCCAAAATGGCGGGCGATAACCCCGCAGCCGTTCTGGAGATTTTCAAAGGCCTGAGCTGGTATTCGCTCATCGTAGTCCTGGGACTGGGCATGTTGATCTTTGTTTTTTACCCGCTTTTTATCAGCATTTGGGCCAAAAGCATTTCCTATTTTGATTTTCTTAAAGGCATCAGTTCTGCACAAACACTGGCATTTTCCACCAGTTCAAGTGCCGCAACACTGCCCGTAACCATGGAATGTGTGGAGGATAATTTGGGCGTTTCACGACAAGTCAGCAGTTTTGTACTGCCGATTGGTGCCACCCTGAATATGGACGGCACCAGTCTTTACCAGGCTGTGGCAGTGGTTTTCCTGGCGCAAATGCACATGGTTGATCTCAGTCTCGGACAGCAATTGACCATAGTGCTTACAGCCACATTGGCCAGTATTGGCTCTGCTGCCGTGCCCAGCGCAGGCCTGGTAATGCTCATTATAGTATTGCAATCGGTGGGGCTCAATCCTGCATGGATCGCCATTATTTTCCCGGTAGATCGCATTTTGGACATGTGCCGCACTACCGCAAATGTAACGGGCGATGCAACGATAAGTACATTGATTGCCCAGTCCGAAGGACAATTCAATCCGAAAACAAACAGACAAACAAATCAATAAACCAATAATCAAATAACTGACATGGAACATTATTTTATTACCGGAAGCTCATCAGGAATAGGAAAAGCCATTTGCGAGCAATTGTTGGAACGCGATAATGTAAGAGTAGTGGGTATTTCGCGCAGCAAAACCATCGAGCACCCCAACTACTGTCATATTTCCCTGGACCTCAGCAAACCCGAAGAGATCAAAAAACTGGAGTTCAACACACTGCAAGAGGCAGATAAAATCGTATTGCTCAACAATGCCGGAACCCTGGGCGATGTAAAGTACCTGGGCGACCAGGACGATGATGCACTGATTGACGGAATAACCCTGAACCTCACAGCTCCGGCAGTGCTTACACAGCGATTTATAAGGGCCTATAAAGATGTAGCAGCAGAAAAAGTGATTCTGAACATGGGATCGGGAGCCGCCCAAAGCCCCTACGATGGCTGGAGTATGTACTGCGCCACCAAAGCCGGACTCGATATGCTTACCCGCGTGGCAAACCTTGAGCAGAAGATCAGAAAGCCCGAGCATCCATTTATTGTCAGGGGTGTGGCACCCGGAATCGTGGGCACCGATATGCAAAAGCACATCCGCTCACTCGATAAAAAGGATTTCAGCAACCTCGACAAGTTCATTGAGCTCTACGAACAAAATGCCCTTTACGGAGTAAATGAAGTTGCCGAGCAATTTGTCATCCTGATGGACAACGCCTCAAAAGTAGAGGATGTGATCGTTAGGATCAGTTTGGAGGAGTAGATTCAGAGGTCAGACGCCAGTGGACGACTCTAAGTCCCGACCACTATCAACAACAATCAAATAAGCAAATAAGCAAATAAGAAAATGTTGAAATAATATGGGGGCGTGCCCTTTCAGGTCGGGCTGTCCGCTCTATCTTTTGGGGCGGAGGCAAAGTGTTGCAAATGGATTTTGGAAATAGCTTCCGCTGGTCGCTTTTCCAAAGCCCGCAACACTAAATTGCCCCGCCCCAAAAGGATGCCGCTACTATCCCTCACGCGGGTTTACGTTTTCAATATTTGATTGCGTTTATGGGAAACATTTGGGATTTGAAATGTCAAGTTGATAATTTGTAAAAAACTTAACTTCACAGATAACACATACACAAAATTAGGTTTAAAATAATCCTCAACTAATTGAAAGTAGCAACTGAATTAAGTAAGAATGCGAATCAAGGGTTGGATATCAACAAAAAAGATGTTGATATAATTCTGTGAA